>NZ_LDPE01000003.1 GCF_001447995.1 Maribacter dokdonensis DSW-8
CTTAAGTTTGATTCTCAGTAAATTGTTGATATAACTAGAAAGAACAAAAGAGAGAATTAAGGTTACTATATACGGTGAAGCTTTAGACTTCGACAACATTGATAATCCTCTCTCTTTTACTACTTAGATCACGTTCAGTTCTGTGAGACCTTAGATCTCGTTTTCAAGTTGTTGTGAGCAGAAGTAGCCGGTTCTTTCGTAAAACATATCTTATGAATAAATATAAAGAAACTTTTGGAGTCGACATCAGTAAAGATGTCTTTGATGTACATGGTAGTAACAAAGGTCACGACCAGTATAAGAACGATGAAACTGGATTTAAGAAATTCCTTAAGGAACTGCCCAAATGTTCATTGGTCGTTATGGAAGCTACCGGTTATTATCATTATAGACTTGCCCAGTTTCTTTACAAAAATGGGGTAATAGTTTCAGTAGTAAACCCATTATCCGTAAAACGTTTCATTCAAATGAAACTGGCTAAAGTAAAAACGGATAAGAGCGATGCCAAGGCTATATGTGAATATGCACTGGTCAACGAGGTACCTATTTACAATGCCTTGACGGATATCCAGAGCGAATGCTTACAGTTGTTCCGGTTATTGGATATCTATTTAAAACAACGTACCGCGACCAAGAACAAGATACACGGAGAAGCTGTTCTGGGCATACCTTCAAAGTTTGTTTATCGTTCCTTGATACGTAATAAGAAACTGCTCAATAAAGAGGTAGCCGCTATCGAATCAAAGATTCTGTCATTGGTAAAAGAGGACCAACAGGAGCAATTGACTTTATTGATGTCAATACCCGGTATAGGTCAAAAGACTGCATTGTTCCTAATAGTGGTCACCGATGGGTTCAATAAGTTCGAAAATGCGGCACAGCTTTGTAGCTATGTAGGTATAACCCCAACGATACGGGAATCGGGGAGCAGTGTGAGAGGTCGTGCGCGAATAAGTAAGGTCGGCAATAGAAAACTTCGCAACCTATTATTTCTATGTTCTTTTAACGCTTGTAAGCACAATAGGGCATGCAGAGAGGTTTATGAGCGGATCGTGAACAGGGGAAAGAGCAAGAAACTGGCACTGATAGCCGTTGCCAACAAACTTTTAAAGCAGTCTTTTGCCATTGCAAAATCTGGCAGGCCATATGATGAAACTTACGTTTCAATATTGCCTAGATAAATAGAAGCTAGATCGAATAAAAAAAGCTCAAAGAATCAAGTTATTGAATCTATGAGCCTGAAATAATATTGTCTCGGATTAAAGAAGAATTTGTTTGTTTTTTATCTCAGTTCTTTGTTAGCTGCTGTTTTTTCTTCAAATGTATATTTCCCAAGTCTTAAAATACAGAAGAAAACTAATATTACAGCTTGTAAATTATAATCAGAGTATTGTAAAAATGAATGAGCGATGTTATTCCGTAAATTTTTTCCCTTTAACGTGAATGTGTATTTGAATAGCTCAATATCCTTTATTGTGAAATGTTTTTTTGTTGTTGGATTGTCCAGTAATTCTTCAAGAAGTTGTTCCTTGATTTCTCCTCTTTTTGATGTAGACGTATTTCCACCTGACAAACGAATAAAATCTCTTAAAGCTCCTTCAAATTTAACAGTCAGAGAGTCCATCGCTAAAATGAAATTGTTGATTTTGTTAGTATTCATCAAAACAGATAGTTCAAATTGAGCGAATAAATTATGAATTCCAGGTGCAAGCATTGTCAACCAAGATGAGTTTTGGTCAATTTCATTATCAGTCATTCCTCGCTTGAATTTAAGACCATACCAAGTATGAGTTTCCAAAAATTCGAATATTTTATAATAATTTAGTTTACCTGTTAGGATACCATCTACGAATACTTTAAGAAAAAGACTGGAACATTTAACTCCGTGAGAAATTGTATAGCTTTGAATTATTTCTTTTTCAATTTTCTCTGAATCTTTGAGATTCTTGAAGTTGCTGTTCATGTCAAAAACACTTGTACTAAAGAGATGACTAATTGATTTCTTTATTGATTTTTTTGCGTTTTCTTCATTTTCGATTGGGTCGACAAGTATGTCCTCGTTAATTGAAAAGAAAGCGAGTATGCCTTCTGTTGGCATATCTAATATGACTTTAGATTTCATATTAAGATATTCGTTAAACATTTCTGTTTCTTTTTCACCAAGTTGCCAACTTACTTTTCCTAGCTTTACTGTTTGTTTTAATCTATTATATTCTTTTAATACTTCTTCAGCCTCTTCTAGTTTTCCTGCCAACCTTAAATATTTAGCTTTAGTGCCAATAGTTGTATATTTTACAAAGTCGGTATCTTCAGGATGTTGTTGAATAATTATATCCTCGTTTTTAGCTAATAACTCATATAATTTATTCAATGGAAGTTCAAGAGAATTATATAGTTTTATTCCAGAATCCAAAGTGCTTTTATTAGAAAAATATGAAACAGATTTATCGTCTTCTATCCAATTCGGTAATTTTTCTGCTATGGCATTTAATTCTTCTCTTGAGAGTATATTATTATCTAAAATTGAATTTAGAATATTTGACTTAAACCAATTTGGTAAGTCGTTAATTAAAATAATTGCGGATTCTTTAGCTTTTTCTATTCTCTTCTTTGATTTTTTTGATATAAAAAGAATTGCTGAAAGAATAATTGGTAATTCATTAGCTTCATCTGACTTTATTCTATTTATAGTGTGAATATAGTTGTCAATTGCTATTTCTGCATATTTGTTATGTTTTGTTTCTTGCCATAATAGATGTGAATATCTAGATTTGAGCCAAGTATTTTTAGTTTCATCTAACCTATTCTTTAAATACTCTAGGTCTTTCTTTTTAAGTCCAATTTCCACAATTTCACCTTTCGTGTCTGTGACTTGAACATTTGTTTTTAGTTCCCCTTTATTTAAATTATAGTTTAATGATTTTCTTTCGATGATTAGTTTGTCCTCCCAGTCTCCATCGATTCTTGAAGTTTGTTTAATTTCTCTTTGAATATTCCAAGTACTCAATGAATTGAGATTTTCAATTGAGTTATAGAATTCTATTAATTCGTCGGGAATTTCATTCATAAGAGCATTAGCTGCAGATTCTAATTAATATAAATTGATAAATCTTTATTTAATTCAACGATTTGTGAATTATTTATTTTGTCAATCAGCCTTGTAGCATTCGGATTATCAGATTCAATAATAAAAAATGTTTCCAAAACCATTTTTGACTTGTCGTGCTTATATTCATTAAAAAATAGGGCGTAATTATGTCCGTGAAATTTAATTAAGATAGATTGTCCTTTTTCTACTACAATTTTATTTTCAATTCCATTGGCTCTAATTAATGAAATTAAGTCTTGAATGAATAGGTGAATTGTGTAGGGATTAATTTTAGTGTTATGAAAGCTTTTCGTTGTTACAATACTTTGTGATGAAAGTATTTCCGCATAATGTCTGTTAATTATGTGAGTAAATGAATAATGATTGATTTCAAAACTTACACTATTTAAAGTAAAAAATCTATTTTCATTTCTTGAATCTATTGAATCAATAATCTTAATTGATTCGTGATAAACGTAATAAGACTTTAAGAGACCTTTAAATACATCTTTGCTCTCACTTTCCACTAAAGTTCCATTCAGATAATCCTCAATATTTTTCTTTTTTAGTGTATCTCTGGTCTCTTTTGCTATGGTTTTTAATTTCTCATCGGAATGTCTTTCATCTAGACAAACAACCGCCCAATTTTCAGCACATTTTTCCAAAAATGCCTTGTCTTTTTGCACTTCTGATTCACTTACAGGAATTATTAATTCATTACTGATTTTAAAATCTTCTAATGCTTTATGGGTTTCTGGATTATATTCCTTTTCGTTAATTTCTTTAAGTTTTTTTAAATCAACATATTGACTTGCTCTTTTATTTGGATTAGGCTTATAGAAAGTTGATTTGAATTCCAAGTCCAAACTATAAATTAAATACAAATGTCGAAATTTGACATAATCAAATCTACTATCAGATAAAGCTGTTTGCTTATTCTCAATTTGATAAAAAAGAAACAAACTTTCTAATTCTTCCAAAGTCAATTCCTGCTTATCCTTGAATTTTTTTTCAATTGATTCTATCTTTTCAATAGCTTGAAGTACTTCTTTTTTTATATAATCATCCATTTTTTCAAATTGCAGCTAACTATTGTGTATGTGCACAATTACACATATTCGTAAATAGTAAGGTATATGTGCAATTGCTATTATAAAATATTTTCAGCTAAAGTGGTAGGGGAGTATACTTTGCTTGCTAATGCAATATAAAGAAGTTTTCGGCATATTTTCTTACGGGTTTCCGTAAAACTGTCAGAAAAATAAATGGGCTGCCTGTTATGGGGCGGGGAGGTTTATAATTGAGATTAGAACACCTAAGAACCCACCCCTTTGGTCCCCTCCCAAGAGGGGAGATTAGCGTCTTTGTTTTTGGGTTTGTTGGTTTTTGGGGAGTTACGTTTTAATGATGTCGACGCTCGCCTAGACCCTAAAGGGTGCTCGCGCGCAATATTGAGTTAATGTAATTAATTAGCCCTTTAAAATCATTTAGTACTTGATCATTTGTGAATCTTAGTTCGGAAATACCAATATCTTTTAGATACGTGGTTCTTTCTATGTCTTTTTCTATTTGCTCTGGTTTTAGATGATAACCACCATCAATTTCAATGGATAACTTTAGTTTATGACAATAAAAATCTAGAACATAACCTGCAATAGGGTGTTGCCTTCTAAACTTATAACCTTGTGGTTTGGTTTTGAGATAATTCCATAAAATACATTCTGTTTCAGTCATAGAAGCTCTCAGTTTTGCAGCATTTCTAAATACCGAAGGTGTTGCTCCATGGTGCATTCCAGATACGTTTGTTTTATCTTTTTTCACTTCTGTATTGTAGAAAATCCACCCTTTAGGGTTGGGGCAAGATTTTCGGGGCTTCTTGTTTTGATGTTAAGGTGTCTACGTTCTAAAACTAATCAATCTCACACTACTCCACCTTCATACCGTTCATTTCCTGTCCGTTTTGAAATAGGGTCAAACTTTCTGTATTTCCGTTTTCGTCTTTTATGAACTGAATTTGTGCGGCAACTTCTTTTAAGTAAAAAGTATCTTTCGATTTGGCGAAAATATTGAACGATGGTTGTCCCGTTGCCTGTGCTTTTAATTGTTTACCATCTTTGGTAATTGTAATTTTAAAAGTGGGCATTAATTCGTAGACGCCTAGGTAACTTTCCAGTAGTGCTTCTGGTACTTCAAACTCTTTAGTGAAGTTACTGGTATCAACACCTAATTTTTTAAGCATATCTATCGCATTTATATTTCCAGGATTCATTTCTACCGTTTTGGTATAGTTTTCAATGGCACCTTTGTTATCACCTGATTTCATTAACGCTTCGGCATAACTATCATATACGTTGGCGGAATTTGGATACGCGTCTACATTCAACTTAAAGACTTGAATAGCTTCTTTGGTTTTGTTAGACCTTAATAATTTATATCCCGCTTGGTTCATCTCATTTTCATTGACATCAAAATCTTGATTGTCTTTATTTTTCTCATAAAAGGCTACTCCTGCATCAATACCTGCTGTCTCTATAACTTCTAAAACTTTAGATGCCAAGGAAGCTTTTGGGAGATCATAGCTTTTATCGTTTATAATACCGAGAATAGCTTGCGTAATTTGACCTAAGGGAGCTCCGCCTGTATTATTTAAAAGCACAATCAATGATCGGTCCGATGGCGCTCTGGAAATTTGTGTGTTGAATCCGTTAATTCCGCCACCATGGCTAATTACGGCAATACTATCCGTTGTATTCCCAAGAGCTTCATTACCGGTCATCCATCCGTAGGCATAGTGAAAACTGCCAAATGCAGGTATGTATGGTTTAAAATACATATCCATATATTTTTGAGGTAACAATTTGTTGGTATATAGTGCTTGATCCCACAGATATAAATCTTCTACGGTAGAATAGAGAGATCCTGCGGCATACGGAATGGACATATCTAGGTAAGGAGCATTGATGAATTCGCTCCCATTTTTTTCATAGCCTGTAGCTCTATTTTTAAGGATGTTGGAGTGATGATCAAATCCGGAATCTTTCATTCCTAGTGGAGAAAATATACGTTCCGTTAGCATTTCTTCATACGTTTTGCCGGATAGTTTTTCAACAAGCAAACCCAAGAGAAAGTACCCCGAATTACTATAATTGAATCTTTCCCCAGGGGTAAACTCCAATTCCATATCCTGAAATTTTTTAGTGAACTCTTCTGGCGAATATGGGTCGCGACTATCTTCTTCAAAAAACTTAGGAAATGAAGTGTAGTTGGGTATGCCGGCAGTATGGGTCAATAAATGATGGGTGGTAATCTGGTCTCCGGTAGTTTTTGGATATTCTGGTAAGTATGTAGTTATGGGAGCTTGTAGATCTAGCTTTCCATTCGCTGCCAATTGAAGAATAAGCATGGCGGTAAATTGCTTGGTGATCGATCCTAAACGATGTTTGGTGTTGGGACTGTTAGAAATATCCCACTCCATATTCGCCATACCATAACCCTTTTTAAGAATAACCTCACCATCTTTGGCAACTAGGGCAGAGCCATTGAATTTGCCATATGAGAGATACTGATTTAGGAGTGCATCTATTTCTTCTGATTTTGATTGCCCGATTGCTGCGTTGCCTAAAAAGAGTACAACAGATAGACAAGTAAGTAACGTACTGCCAATACTGCGATGTAATGATTTCATAATTTGTTTATTTGATTGATTGAATTACTCCAGGTTATTTATTTTTCATTCTTGTAAACTGTACCGTTTTTCATCACGAATTTTACGTGTTCCAAAGTGGAGATATCTTCTATTGGATTTGTGTCTACAGCAATAATATCTGCGAGCATACCTTCTTTTAATTCACCACGATCCGTGAGCCCTAGCATTTCTGCACTATTGGTAGTAGCGGTTTTGATAGCCTCTTTAGTACTCATACCACAATCTATTAATGCCGCAAATTCAATGGCGTTTTTTCCATGGGGAATAATAGGCGTGTCCGTCCCAAAGGCAATTTTGACATCTGCTTTTATAGCTTTGGTAAGGTTTTGTTTGGCAATGGGCATTACATATTCTGCCTTACCGGCCATAACGGGATCCATTTTATCTATCATGGGTTCTATTATAGTGGCCAGCCCCCTGGTAGGTACTAGATAAACACCATTTTCTTTCATAAGTTGAATACCTTCATCATCTATAATAGACCCATGTTCAATAGAGTACACACCGGCTTTTATCGCCTCTTTAATACCTTCTGTACCATGTGCGTGGGCGGCAACTTTAATATGGTGTCTAGCAGCTTCGTCAACAATGGTTTTCATTTCCTCATTGCTTAGTTGTTGGGCGCCAATGGCATCTTCCATAGAGAGTACACCTGCCGTGGCGTGCATTTTTATGAATTTGGCACCATGCTTAATTTGATATCTTACCGCTTCTATGGCATCATACTTACCATTGATCACTCCGTCATTGGGACCTACGGTAACCAATCCTTCCGCCAGTCCTAAAGAAATATCCCCGTGTCCGCCGCTAATGGTAATCATATGTCCCGATGGAATAATTCGTGGTGCAGCTATGGTACCTTGGTCAGAAGCCTCTGAAACGGCAACATCAATTAACTCTGGGGTAATATGTAATTGCCCTATACTTCTTATAGTGGTAAAGCCTGCCATCAATGTTTTTTCAGCATTTGCAACAGCCCTAATAGTACCTTGACTGGAACTTTCCTTATATACATAGTCCCAATTACCTTTAAATTCCCCATCTAAATGCACGTGCATGTCCATAAGCCCGGGTAACAATATTTTACCCGTTAAGTCAATCGTTTCCAAACCTTCAGGCAATGCCTTTGGATTAATGGATTTGATACTTCCGTTTTCAATGAGCAGGTTGGCAGGTGAAATTAATTTACCGGTTCTAACATCTAAAAAAGAAGCTGCTTTTATGAGTTTTGATTGTGCTAAAACGGATGATGTAGTTGCTAAAAGGATAAGAAGGGTTAAAACTTTTTTCATTTGGTCAGATATTTATTTTTCGGTTTTTTAAAAAAATCCAATGGTTATGGATTTACTATAAAGATAATATTATAAAGTGTTAGGGGAGAGTGCTTTGCTTATGGAAAGATACAGAAGTTTGATTAATTAAAGGTTAATGGATGGAGTTTAAACAGTCACAAACTATTCCCCTCCTAGGAGGGCTAGGGGTGGGTTCTTACAGGTTAGCATGTTCAATGAAATCTTCTGCATCCGTTTACCCACCCCTTTGGTCCCCTCCCGAGAGGGGAGGTTCTCGTCTTTGTTTTGGGTTTTTTGGTTGTTGGAGAGCTACGTTTTCAAAAAGGTTACCAAGTGTGTTTTATCTAAAATGTCTAATAAAAGTCACAAACTATTCCCCTCCTCGGAGGGGCTAGGGGTGGGTCCTACCGGGTTAGCATGTTCCATGAAATCTACAGCACCCGTTTACCCACCCCCTCAATCCCCTCCCGAGAGGGGAGGTTTTTGGTATTGTCATTATACTGATAGCTACTAAAACAAAAAAAACCGCTGCAAAGAAAGTTCCTTGCAACGGTTCACGTTTGAATTAGTCGAGTTTGTACTAAACGAATAGCAGTATAATGGTCAAAACCATACCTGCCAAAGAAAAATAAAGTCCTTTTTTGAAAACTGAAGTTTTGGGCAAAAACATCCAAAATGATGAAATCACGAAAAATAGTAGTGATAGCCCAAAGAAAATATTCAAGAAATAAACAGGGCTATTGGTCGTGGCTTTATGGAGGTGCTCCATCTTATCTAAAATAAATGGAAGTTCCATCTTTTTTATGGTAGCCATACCTGTAGCTTTATTGTATTGCCCTTGCTTAAAATAGACTATATCACCTTCCATTTTTTCCGGTTTTATGCCACCTTTAACGCGTAGTGCCCCGCTAAGTTCACCAGCTTTTAAGTTTGGCTGTAATTGCTGCTCAATTATTTTTTCACTCTTAAGAAAATCGGTCTGTCTAAAAATCATGATTATTCCGCTTATGGAATACATAGCCATAATACCTGCTAGAAAGAAGCCTAGGTAGCGGTGAATAATTCTCATTCGTAAACTGGTGGTCATTTTCATTTTATAAATTTTAAAGTCGGTTTTGCGCGTGCAAATGTAAGATTATAGTTAATAAGAGTTTTAGACCTAAAAAATTATGAAAGGTTTAATCTGGACAGTGCAAAAAAAAGAAAACCCCAAAGAAAATAAATTCTTTGGGGCAGTCTCCGTTGTTTGGTATTTAAATTTATTTGAAACCTATTTCTTTAATGCCTTCATGGCTTATTTTTATAGCTTCTAAAGGTTTTAGTCCGTCAAATGTCATGTCCTGTTCTACCATGTAATATTTCATGCCAGAAAGTTCTTTGTTGTCCAAGATATTTTCAAAACCGATAGATCCTGTGCCAACAGGGGCAAATCTTCCTTGCTCATCCATGTCTTTTACATGCCAAATTTTAAATCTTCCCGGATATTTGTTGAAGTAAGCAATTGGGTTGGCCTCAGCCTTGGTTACCCAATAAAGATCCATTTGAAAGTTCAATAATTTTGGGTCTACATTTTCCAATAGGTAGTCTATGGGTACAATACCATTTTCATTCTTTTTAAATTCAAAATCATGATTATGGTATAATAATTTTAACCCTGCCTTATTTGCTTTTTCTCCTAAGGTGGTTAAAATTTCTGCCAGTTCTTCTACGGTACCGGTCATGCCCATAGTCATGTTCTCTTGGTTAAAGGTAAACATGCCCATTGGTGGAATAGGAACAACGAAATACTTAAAACCTGCGGCTTTGGCATCTGCCATCATTTGATCGGCATTGTCAAGGGTAACCGCGCTTTGGTGCGTACTGATCGGTTTCAGTTTTAAAGATTTTAATAAACCTTTAAAGTCAGCTGGAGTCATACCATAATATTTTCCATCTTCATAACCGGCGGCTTCAATGTTTTTGTAGCCGGCATCTGCTACTGCTTGTAAAGTAGCTTTGGCATCTTTACCCATATCATCTCTGACCGTGTAAAGCGCAAGACCTCCAAATTTTTTTTGGGCAAAAGTAGTTATTGTGCCCAGCATAAAAATGGCAATTGCCATGCATTTAAATAAGTTGTTAGTTGAATTTTTCATTGTTGTTGTATAAAGTGTGAATATTATTTTTATTGCTTAAAGCTATATAGATAAGGTGCTTTGTGTGCCTTGCCTTCAAAAAGCTTCTCATGACGTTCTAAAATATCCAATGACAGCATTTTACGTTGAAAACTTGTACGTCTTAATTTTTGGTCTAGGATTGCCTCAAAAACCTGTTGTAATTGTTTCATGGTAAATTTTTGGGGCAATAGGTTGAGCCCTATCAATTTTTCACTAATATTATTACGAAGAACCTCTAATGCTTTCTCCACTATTTCATTGTGGTCCATCATTAATTTTGGAACATCATCTATTGCGTACCAGCCAATACTGTCAGATAAATGGTCTGGTTTTGGGTCTACCTCTTCATAATTGATCAATGCGTAATGGCCAACGGTTAAAAAACGATCCATCATCCATTGGTTTTCCGGCGTGTTTTTGTTGCTACCATCTAAAATACGGCTCATGGCATAAGAATCTGCCCTGTCAACTTCACCAAATACCTGAAACTGATCTAGGTAAACATTGGTTAATCCTGTACGTTCTTTTACCCCTTGTTGAACGGCTTCTTTTAAACTTTGATTTTTTCTGATAAAGCCACCCGGTAGTGCAAAAAAACCAGTGTTATGATATTCAAGAATGAGTATTTTCAACGACTTACCATTAAAACCGAATATGACACAATCATAAGAAAGGTTAGGAATGTAATTCGTATTATTTGCACCTTTCATGAGTGAATTTGATAAAATTTGAATAGTTTTTTCAAATAAAGCACAAAATTGAACACTATCAAAGAATTATTGTCATAAAGTGAGACAATAAATAAATAATGCCGATTTTGAGTAGTCATAGGCTCAAAACCGGCATTCATTATATTTAAAATTATATTACTTTTCTTTGTAATACCAAACGTTCATACTCTCCATAGCATCTCTTACCATACAATTATTGGTAAGAGTGCCGGCAAGAACAAACCCATGTTTGCTAAAGGTGATGTTTAAACCGTATGAGGTAGCCCTTACCATGGTATAAAGGGTTTTGCATCCATAAATATTCATTTGACCCTTAATATCCTGTACAAGGTAATAAGAAAGATTTTGACCTCTAAAATCTGGATGGGTTACAAAATCTACAATCTCCATATTCGATTCTTTTTCATCAATAGCAAGTATGGCAGAAACCAGTAATTGATTATCTTGAAAGAGCCCATAGAACTCATGGTTCAAACTCTTTAATTTAGAGAAGTATTCCGCATTTTTAATTTGATGCGGGTGATATTTATACGCTTTCTTATGTAAATCTTCTAAATTTAAGAAATCCGAGACTGTGAGTGACCTTATTTTAAGGTCACTAGGCATTTGAAGATGTGGATCTGTTTGAGGTTTATTAGCGGCTTCTGCAATAGTCTTTACCGTGCTAATGGTCTTTTTGGTCTTATCATCATGGGCAAGACGTTCTTGCTTGGTGTATTCTGCAAGAAAATAGCCATCAATTGTACCACGATACAAACCTGGTATTTTAGCCTCCACTACAAACCCCTTTGATTTTAAAACCTTGACACCTTTTTCAGATGCTTTGCCAAGTATTTTTTCGTAGTTTTTCTTTTTGGCCAAATCTTTCATTTTGAGAAGTAAATGGTCTAGGTTGACATTTTCTGCTTCAGAAAAAAAGATTCGTTTGTGCATGTTGCCATGATAGACCAAGGCGCCGTCTATGTTTTCTATAGTTTCGAACATTATTTCACTTTTCTTAGGGGGAACCTGATTCTTACTCACGAATTTGTCCGTCGCCAAATACATAATATTTATTGGTTACCAATTGTTTAAGACCCAATGGACCACGGTGGTGCAATTTATCTGTGCTAATCGCAAGTTCTGCACCAACACCCATTTGACCGCCATCTGTAAACCTAGTAGATGCGTTTTGGTATACTGCGGCACAATCTACTTCTTCCATAAACTGTAGTGCCGTATTCTTATTGGTGGTCATAATAGTGGCAGAGTGTCCGCCAGAATTATCGTTTATTTTTTCTACCGCTTCATCTAGAGATTCAACAGCACCTAAACAACATTTCATGGCTAGAAATTCTTCTTTCCAAATTGCTTCATCATGTATTTGTTGAGCATCTTTTAGAATATTGTTTACATCGGCATCAACCAATGTTTCCACACCATTTGTATTTAAAAGTTGGTAAATATCCGCTAATTTCTGCTCGTAATTTTCAATATTGGAATTGATCAATATTTTATCCAAAGCATTACATGCCGATATTTTTTCGGTTTTGGCGTTCATGATGACCTTAACGCTTTTTTCCCAATCCGCTTCTTTATCTACAAATAAAAAGTTATTTCCTCTTCCGCTAACCAACACGGCACATTTTGCATGTTCCTTTACAAAGTTAATGAGGCGTTCACCACCTCTAGGTACGATGAGGTCAAGTTTTTCAGTAGGGTTTCTTAAGAACTCTTGTGTTTCTTCCCTGTTCATGGTCAATTGTTGAATGTAGTCTTTAGACAGTCCGTTCTCCTCTAATGCCTTGTGCCATAGTTCAACAAGAATTGTATTACTGTAAAGCGCTTCTTTACCACCTTTTAGCAATATTTTGTTATTGGCCTTAAAAGCAAGAACCGCTGCCTCAATGGTAACGTCCGGTCTAGATTCATAGATGATCATGATTGTACCAAAAGGAGCTGTTTTGTTGGTAATATCTAATCCGTTATCCAAATTTTTGGTCGAAATGATTTTACCCACAGGATCTTCTTGAGACATCACCTCTTTAATAGATCCGATCATACCATCAATTTTGCCGTTGGTTACAATAAGTCTATCATACATAGCTTGATCTTCTTTGGTAAACAGATCAAGATCTTTCTTGTTGGCGTTGAGAATGCTACTTCGGTTGGTATCCAAAAGTAACATCATACTATTTAAAACCTTATTTTTTATTTCTGTTGAAATTATCTTCATTATGCTTCTGCTTTTTCTTCAAGGGTAACTTTTGTACCCACATTTTTTCCTTCTATAATATCAATGATCGTCCGATCTTTTTTACCGTTGGCAATAAACGTAGGTATGTTTTTTGCGGCGGCTTGCTGAGCGTAATCTAATTTAGAACCCATGCCACCACGACCTTCACCTGCTTTTTTGGTGTTATCTTGAATAAATTCTTCTAAATTTTCTTCAGGATTAACATGCGCTATAAGGTCGCTGCTTTCTTCGTTAGGGTTACCGGTATAGAGTCCGTCAATATCCGTTAGAATAATCAGCTTGTCAGCATCTATCAGTTGGGCTATTAAACTTGCCAGTTCGTCATTATCAGAAAACATACTCATGGTGACAGATACGGCATCATCTTCGTTGGCGATCGGTATTACCCCTTCGGACAATAGACCTTCTACGCAATTGATCATGTTCTGTCTGTGTACACCAGGTGTAAAATCGCGTTTTGTAGGAAGTACCTGGGCACATTTCATACCATAATCATGAAAAATGTTATAGTATAATCGCATCATTCTAGGTTGGCCAATAGCCGAATATACCTGTCTGCGTTGCGTGTCGTTCTCTATAGACGATGTACCAAGCACCTCGCGACCTGCAATTACAGATCCTGAGGATACCAATACGGTTAAAATATCACGTTCATATAGTTCTGCAATCTGTTGTACCAAATTTCGTAATACCGGTCTCACTATACGATTGTCCTTATTGGTCATGACGTTAGTGCCTACCTTAATTACTATTTTCTGTTTATACATTTACTTTTTCTTTTCCAAGTTCTACTGCACGTTCAAATGCTGCGAACGCTGCTTCTTTAATTAATTCACCAACATTATTGTTTTCCATAGAGTCTAAGGCTGCACGGGTAGTACCACCCTTACTTGCTACCTTGTCCATCCAAGAATTTGGCGATAGTTCATTTTGGTTAAAAAGTTCAATGGCTCCTGTAAAGGTCTGTGCTACCAGTACTTTAGAAACACTTGGGGTAAAGCCCATTTTTAAAGCGGCCTCCATCATACTTTGCATAAAATAGAAAACGTAAGCTGGTCCACTACCTGAAATACCCGTAGAGGCGTCAATAAAGTTTTCATCACTAACCAATATAGATTTACCTGTGGTGTCCAAAAGACTTTCAATGGTCAACAGCTCAATTCTGGTAACATCTTCAGAGGCTACAAAAGAGGTGAGGCCTTTACCGATCTGGGCCGGTAAATTAGGCATGGCACGAACTATTTTTGTGAGTCCCGTTAATTGTTTTATGGTATCTATGGTAACGCCCGCCATGATCGATATCATGATCTGGCCAGGTTTTACTAACGGGTTTAGCTTTAAAAAAACGCTTTCAGCATGGTATGGTTTAACGGCAATAAAAATGATATCTGCCTGTGGGGCACAATTTTTAAGGTCATCAAAGGCATCAAATTGAGGATTTTCTCTTAATTCCTCCAATTTTTCTTCAGAAGTGTCAAGCACCATTATATTCCTTTTCTTAAGTAATTTTGATTTGGACATGCCCTCAGCATACGTTAAGCCCATGTTACCTGCTCCTATTACTAATATCTTCATGAATTCTGTTTAATTTATTGGATAATATTTGTGTGATAAAGTGATTATATAAATAGCATTTTTTCAATGGCATTATTTTTACGCCCTTGATAAATTTGTTTGTATGAGTGAATGGTTTTTATAGGTACTCCCATAAAATATTTGGTGATCGATGTCACTTTCGATTTCATAAGTCCGGTGCGTGTTCTGTATAATTCTTTGATATTACTTTCTCTTTTGATGTAGATTAATTTCATGTATTCTTTTTTAAAACAGTAACATAACATAAGCATCACCAACTACAAATTAGAGGTGTTAAGCTTATGTTATACTATTTTTAAGGGGTGTTAATAATAGTTTGTGTATAAGGTGATTAGCTAATTATTTAGCTTTGGTTTACAGGTAGGCTCTTAATACTTCTGTGTTAGAAGCACGGCGTAAAGATTTTATACCCTTGTCTTTGATTTGGCGAACGCGTTCCCTGGTAACATCAAATACTTCGCCTATTTCAACCAAACTCATAGCAGGTTGGTTCCCTAGGCCAAAGAACAGCCGTAAAACATCGCCCTGTCTTTCTGGAATTTTTTGCAAAACTTGATTGATGTCTGTTTCTAACGACTCTGCCATAACATCTTTGTCCGGTCTTTCCAGAGATGTAGACTCTAATACGTTGTATAGGGATGAGGATTCACCTTCTTTAAAAGGAGCATCAAGTGAAATGGATTTTCCGGAGTTTTTCATAGAGCTCTTAACTTTAGAAACGCTCATATCCAATTCTTTTGCAATTTCCGTAGCACTTGGAGGTCTTTCATTTTCTTGCTCCAATGTTGAATACACCTGATAAATTTTAGAACTAACCGCTATTTTGTTTTGAGGTAAACGTATCATGCGTGAATTCTTGGAAAGTGCTTGTAAAATAGACTGGCGGATCCACCAAACCGCATATGAGATAAACTTAAATCCTCTAGTCTCGTCAAAACGTTTTGCAGCCTTTACCAAGCCTAAATTGCCTTCATTAATAAGGTCTGTAAGGCGTAGGCCTCTATTTTGATATTGCTTGGCGGCAGATACTACAAACCTTAAATTGGCGCTCACTAGCTTATCCAATGCTTTTTGATCACCCTCACGAATTTTTCGCGCCAGCTCTACTTCCTCGTCAGCAGTAATTAAATCTATCTTACTGATTTCTTGAAAATATTTTTCTAATGATTTGGCATCTCGGTTCGTAATTTGTTTTGTGATCTTTAATTGTCGCATAGAATAACTTTAGTTAAACAGTAACATAGTAAAATTCAGTTAAAATGCAAGAAATTGACTTGTTTTATGATTTTTTTGACTATTTTAAAGGGTTTTTTGCTTGTTTTTGAGTCAAAATTGCTGATTTTCTAACATTTTCAATTTTAAGGTTTTTTATAAAATGGAATGGAAAAGTCACATTGTTGCAATCACTCCTCAAGGTCTTAATAAAGAGCAATTCTATTTTATTGAGTTAAGACTTTCTTCAATAAATTATTTAATTTGTAATAGCTAGTTTAATTTAGCTAATCTTATAATGCTTTTACGTAAAGAGTACAATAACCATAATTTTAGAAACTTCTATTTGCAAGCCTTATGAACAAAAAATTTCATTTTCTTGATGATGGTGGTGAAATGGGTAGGTTGATGCGAGAAAAAGATTGGTCACTAACACCTTTAGGACCTCCTGATGGCTGGCCGCAGAGTTTAAGAACAACCATAAACATTCTACTGAATTCACCCTTTCCTATGTTATTGTTTTGGGGAAAGACTTTAAAAAGTTTTTACAATGATGCTTATAGGCCAATTTTAGGTGACGATGGTAAACATCCAAAAATTTTAGGACTAAATGGAAAAGAGGCCTGGGATGAAGCTTGGGAAGAAGTTGAACCAATGTTAAAAGTTGTTACGGAAAAGGGTGAGTCTATATGGAGAGAAAATTTATTGGTACCTATTTTTAGAAACGGTAGAATAGAAGATGTTTATTGGACATTTAGTTATAGCCCGGTAAAAGATGAGGAGGGCGATGTGTCTGGGGTTTTGGTCATTGTGACAGATACAACAGAAGCAGTGCTTGCAGAAAGAAGATTAAAGGAGAGTGAAAGAAGGTTCAGGGAACTGGCAAACCTTTCGCCAGTGTGGATTTGGGTAACCGATAAGGAAATAAATATACAATATGCCAACCGTGCGTTATTGGACTATGTTGGTATAGAAAAGGAAGAAGATTTTACGGGGCAGGTTTGGGTAGATGTGGTTCACCCAGATGATTTGGATCTGATCTATGCCGGGTTTGGGCATGCTGTAGAGAACAAAACCGATTTTGCCTTGGAGTATAGGGTCAAAAGACATTCAAGCGGTAAATATGAATGGTTCAAAGTGCTAGGAGTTCCAAAATATGAGAAGGAAGAGATGGTGGGCTTTGTAGGTACGGCCATGAGTATTGATAAGCAAAAATCATTTGCAGACGAGTTGAAAATGGAAGTGGAGAACCGTACCAAGGAATTGGCGGATAGCAATATTAAGTTAGAAGCCATGAACAAAGAACTGCAGTCCTTTGCCTATATTTCTAGTCATGATTTGCAAGAGCCATTGCGTAAGATTCAAATGTTTACGGAAATTTTACTTGATAAAGAGTTTGATAAACTGTCTGATTCCGGTAAGACAAAATTCAAAAAAATACAGTCCGCAGCCTTTAGAATGCAATCTCTTATTAATGATCTATTATCCTATTCACGGGCAGATACTGAGCAACGGGTATTTGAAAAAATTGAACTGGAGAATCTGGTAGAAGACGTAAAAAGTGATCTAGGGGAAGAGCTTCAGAAAAAGAACGGAAAAATTACTTTACTGAATTCTTCAGAATTGGAGGTAGTGCCATTTCAATTTAGACAGTTGGTCTATAATTTATTGTCTAATTCATTGAAATATGTAAAGCATGACACTGCACCTATTATTACCATTGATACGGAAACTATAAGCAATGCACAGATTATTGATGATAATTTATTGGAAGGTAAGGAGTATGTTAAAATTACCATTACCGATAATGGTATTGGTTTTGAAGAGCATTTCTCTAAGAAAATATTCGAAGTCTTTCAGCGCTTGCATACCAAGCAAGAATATGTTGGTACCGGTATTGGTTTGGCAATCGTTAAAAAGATCGTACAGAACCATTTTGGTTACATTGGTGCAACTAGCGAATTAAACAATGGTTCCATTTTTACTGTAGTTGTTCCTAAGCAGCAATAAACATATATCTTAGAATATTAATTAACTTCATAATATCTCATTTAGCGGTTATTCAAAATTTATTTTTTTGAGTTAAAGCATGGTGCGTTAAGAGTATTGTTAGCCAAAAATGCAGTCTATTTTTGGTATATGAATACTACTATAACAAAATCGGCAGGTATGGGTGCTATCATAGATGATGGTACTGTAACCTTTAGAGTATGGGCGCCTAATGCAGACAAGGTTTTTGTGGCAGGTAGCTTTAATAATTGGTCTGAAAGAGAAATTCCCCTTGAGATAGAGGAAAACGGATACTGGTCTGTGGTAACGGATAAAGCTTCTTCAGGAGATGAATACAAATACTTTATTGAATATGATGGTAAGCTATTGCCCAGGAATGACCCTTACGCGTTTGAGGTAACGAACAGTAATGGAAATTCTGTTGTAAGATCTTTGGATTTTGAATGGGATGATACCGATTTCAAAATGCCAAGTTGGAATAAATTGGTGATTTACGAACTGCATGTTGGTACTTTTAACAGGTCGTCACCAGATGCCGTAGGTACTTTTGAAAATGTCATAGAAAAGTTGGATTATTTAAAAGGTTTGGGGGTTAATTGTATAGAACTATTGCCTGTGGCTGAATTTGCAGGTGGAATTTCTTGGGGATACAATCCGGCTCATCCATTTGCTATTGAACAAGATTATGGTGGACCAGATGGTTTTGCCAAACTTGTGAATAAGGCGCATAAAAAAGGAATTGCGGTAATTATGGATGTGGTGTACAATCACTTTGGTCCTTCAGATGTGGATCTGTGGCAGTTTGATGGTTGGAGCGAAAATGACAAAGGCGGTATATACTTTTATAATGATCACAGAAGCGATACACCATGGGGAGACACCAGACCAGATTATGGTAGAGAGGAAGTACGCCAATATTTGCGAGATAACGCATTGATGTGGATAGAGAAATACCATTGTGATGGGCTGCGAATGGACGCTACTTCTTACATACGCTATGAAGGTGGCGGATTGGGGTATGATACAGAAATAGAAGAAGGAAATATATTAATGCGCGACATTAATATGGAGATTAGGGAGAAATACCCACACGTTTTGACCATAGCAGAAGATTTGAAAGGTGATAGTAGGGTGACGGATGCCGTAGAATATGGTGGGTTAATGTATGGCTCACAATGGGATATGAATTTTGTGCATCCGGTAAGGGAAGTTATTGAAGATACCCATGATGAAGGTAGGGATTTGGAAAAAATCGTAGGAGCCCTAAGTTTTAAGTACAGTAACGATGCCTTTAGCCGCGTAGTTTATACAGAATCTCATGATGAGGTAGCCAATGGTAAAGCAAGGGTGCCAGAAGAAATTCAGCCAGGCGATGCAGAGAGCGATTTTGCCAAGAAAAGAGCCATATTGGGAATGGTATTAACGTTGACCGCACCTGGTATACCCATGCTTTTTCAAGGACAGGAGTTTATCGAGGATGAATATTTTAAAGACACCGAAGCTTTAGACTGGGGAAAACTGGAAAAACATGAAGGAATAGAAACTTTGATCAGTGATATTATTCAATTAAGAACAGGAAAAATGCCCGGAGGCAAAGGGCTAAGAAGTCAGCATATTGAGTTTCTTCATGTCAATAACGAAACCAAAATTTTAGCTTACAAACGTTTTGATGCCAATGATCCTACGGAACCGGTATTGATTATTTTGAATTTTAGCAATCAAGAATATAAAGACTACGGTATAGGGCTTAATGAGAATCAGCCATTTATTTTAAAAATTAATGCAGGTAGTGAAATCTATGATAATGCATTTTCTAATATGGAAGTTGCCGACGTAGAATTTGTAGATAAAGTCACAGACGCCAAACATTTCACTGGAAAAATGAATATACCTGCGTATGGAGCATTAATCTATACCATGGAGTAGCGGTAGGTCTGTATTTAACTACTGGTTCAATAAATAATTCTAGTTATAACCTTACAAATAAAATTAATTTACACCATAGGCTCAAAAGTGGTCAATATTTATTGTATTTTGTTATATTAAGTTTCATATAAATAATATTTTTACAACTTAAATTGTTGCGAATTAATTACTGTTTTTAAATGGAATATAGTTTCATAGTCGACCCTGAAAAAATGGTTAGTGAAGTATTTCGTAAAACAATGGTTGCAGCGGGGATTGATTTTGAAATTTTGGAAGACGGTACTATTAAGCTACCTGAAGATTTAAGCAATGAAAAGCTTGAGTCAATTTCTAAAGAGCTTAAAGGTTTTGGAATAAAAATCCAAACAAAGGAGAATAGGGATATCGTTGAGGAAATCAAGATATACATTAAGAAAATGGTGTATGATGGGGATATTAGAAACGTAAAAATATCAGAATTACTTTCTAATCAGTTGGGTTTTAGTTATCCATATCTTTCAAACTTGTTTTCTAGTAAAACATTCACCTCAATTGAGAATTTTTATATCTTAGTGCGCATTGAAAAAGTGAAGGAGTTAGTGCTTTTAGAAAATGCAAGTTTGGGCGAAATTGCCCATGACTTGAATTTTAGTAGTGTACCTCATTTATCGAATCAGTTCAAAAAAGTAACGGGGTTGACAATTACCCAATACTTGAAGTTTAGAAAAAAGTAAGAAGAATGGTTCTTCTTTCAATACATGAAAAGTGAAATGGATAAATTAAAGATACTCCTTGTAGATGACGACGAAGACGACAGACAGTTTTTTGCTGATGCGTTAGAAGGAATAGAGCTTAATACAGATTTGCACCAATTGGAAAATGGAAAAAGCTGTATGGAGTTTTTGCTTAGTGATACGAAGAATACTCCAGATTTGGTGTTTTTAGATTTGAACATGCCTATAATGAATGGGTTTGAGTGTTTAGAAGCCATTAGAAATACACCGCATCTTAAAGATTTGTTGGTGGCTATTTATTCTACCTCTTCTGCAGAAAGAGATATTGAGGAGACCTTTGAAAAAGGGGCAAACATTTACATAAAAAAACCTTCTAGTTTCAGCGAGCTTAAAAAGTCATTGAAACAAGTAGTTAAAATGAATTGGGCATACCACCTGAACGATTTTAAGAAGGAGAACTTTTTATTGAAAATTTAAATTTTCAATAGGTCTTATAAGTAAAAGTTGTTTCATTAGGAGCAACTTTTTTTGTTTTAGCACTAGTCAAATCATATTATAAGAGGTTACTTCGCAGTGTATTAACCTAAAATAAAAAAATAGTTAGAGATAATGGTAAATAATATGGTAGGCAGTTTTTTTGAGGATATTGTTGACGGGTTCAACACTGCACTGCTATATATTGAACCAGAAACCGATGTAACTTCAAAAAGTTCAGCGTATATTATAAAGTATGCCAATCAAAAAGCCCTTGATTTTTTTGGCAAAACAACCGAAGTAATTACTGACCAAAATTTAACTGAACTTTCTAATGTTGATGGAATATTAACTGTTGCCAATAAGGTATTTACTACCAAAGAACCAAATACTACACATATATCTATAAATAAAAATGATGGGGTTTTTAATTACCGTGTAGATGCAAAGTGCCTTAACAATGGACTTTTGATTACCCTTGCTGAGTTGGAACCTAGTTATATTACCGATGCCGAGTCCAAACTACCCCTGGGTACTAAACAATCTAGAACGCATGAATTGGAAATTTCCAATCTATTTGGTGTTCGCGTCTTAGATAGTAATGATAGTATTATATGCTATTTAAAACCTATTTTCAATAATGACGGTGAGGTTAAAGACTTTAGAATCGATTATTTAAATAATCGAATGGATGAAATTACCAATGAAGAAGCCGACAAAATAGTAGGGCTAAGTATTTTAGAATATTATCCAAAGAATTCTGAAAACGGGGTAATAGAAATATTGAAAACCTGCTATGCTACGGGAGAGAATAAAGAATATACCAGGGAGTTCATATTTAAGGAAGAATCATTTTGGTTAAGTACTAGAGCTGTTAAAATGAACGATGGTCTCATTTTATTTTCCAAAGATGTTACCAAAGAAAAGAAATATGAGAATGAACTTTTCATACAAAATAGATTATTGTCAGAGGCTGAACATGTGGCCAATATTGGTAGTTTTCGTTGGAATTTAGAGAAAGAACAGATTAAGTATTCAGATAATGTGTACCGGTTATTTGGCTATGAACCTAACGAGTTTGACAATCAGTATGATCGTTTATTGACCTTTCTGCACCCTAATGATATAGAAAAGGTTAAGACAAGTTTTAAAGAGGCTAAAAGAAAAAAATCGAAGACAGATCAAGTGTTTCGGGTGTATACGAAGTCTAATAAACTTAAGTATATGAACACCATTGGCGAGTGTTACCAAAAAGAAGGTAATTGGTATATGGTAGGCGTTATAAGAGATGTTACCAATCAAATAGAGGAAGAATCCGTTTTACAGATTAAAAATGCTGAGCTAAAGAGGACAAATGCTGATCTAGAAGCTTTTAATAGAGTGGCCAGTCATGATTTACAGGAACCTTTGCGTAAAATACAAATGTTCGCCAGTCGATTACACGATGAAGAAGAAGGGCGTTTAAATAGTCGTTCTCAGGGATATTTGGATAAAATAAAATATTCATCTGATCGAATGCGAAATTTGATAAGTAATCTTCTCTCATATTCAAAAATTGATGAGGTTAATGAGCAACCAAAAAGGGTAGATCTTAACGATGTTCTTAATAACGTACTTGAAGACCTTGGTGAGCGTATAAATGAATTAAACGCGGAAATTGTTACTCAAAACTTACCGGTGGTCAACGGCATTCAGTTTCAATTAGAACAGTTATTTGCTAATCTTATTGGTAATTCTTTAAAATATATTAGGGAAGGGGTTCAACCTCAAATTAAGATTGTAAGTAGTGTTATTACTGGCAAAAATGATAGTTTAGAAACTTTGCTACCAAATATCAATTATGTAAAATTACAGTTCATTGATAATGGTATAGGCTTTGAGAAAAAGTATCAAGAAAAAATATTCGAGATTTTTCAGAGACTTCACGGAAAAACCGAATTTACCGGTACAGGTTTAGGGTTGTCTATTTGTAAAAAAATTGTTCAATCCCATAATGGTGTAATACATGCCGAAGGGGAAATCAATAAAGGGACGCAATTCATTGTTTACCTACCTACCTTAATATAGTTCGTAATTCGCCTTTCTTAAAATTGTGTAACAGCTTCTAAAAATCATGTAACACATTTACCCTTCTTTGGCTGCATCTTTGTAACAACAAGAAATGCAAGTCCCTATGAATAATCTTCAATATGCTAGAGTAGGTAACGTAAGACGAAAAAGTTCTTATGACCAAACGTCAAATGTAAAAGGTAGCACTCCTGATTCATCAAATGCTTTTGAGGCACAAGAGGCTGCGTTAAATAATAACCTTCAAAACAATTTATCATGCAAATAGTTCATAATCAATTAAGTTATTTCAACAATGTGTTAGGTGGAAGTATATCTAGCTTTCAAGGCGATCGTATTCTTCAATACGATAATGATAAGGGAACAGGTAGAATACAAACAGTCTCATTAGGATCAGGTATATCTTATACTGAATATGACATGGATTTAAATCAAGATTTTAATTTTGATTTAAAGCTTGATGAAAACCGTAGTTTATATTTCGTTTACTGTTTAGAAGGTAATTTTAGATTTACAAAAGGTAGCGATTCTCAAAAAGTTGAGGCTTTGCAAACCGTTGTAGTAGGTGGATCTAACGATACAATAAATATTAAGTTGAGAGGGGCTTCAAAATCCAATTTATCCATTATTAAGGTTACTCAAGATGGTAGTGCAATAGATAATAATAACCATCAAGAACTTTATGATCAATTATTCGCAACTTTTCTAAATGAAGATGGAGAACCACATATAGGTACTTTTAATTTAAAGATTAAAGAACAATTATTACAGATTAGAGCTATTACGCAGGTAGGCCTGGTAAGAAAGCTACTTATTGAAGGAATAGTGAATTTTACCCTTGCGTTAGAGATTTTACATTGTAAGCAAGATATGGAGAATGATGGGCAAGTTTCTACCATGTTGACCAAAAAAGAATTGTTAAGAATTGAAGAGGCGGTTAATGCAATTAAGAGAAAGCCAGAGTACCCTTATACTGTAACGGATTTAAGTAAAGAATACGGTCTATCACCAACAAAACTTCAAGAAGGGTTTAAAGTGATGGAAGGTACCACGGTAACCAATTTTATCAGAAATGAGCGTTTAATTTTAGCGGAGGAGCTAATACAGACTTCTGATATGAACATTTCCGAAATAGTATATTCAATAGGATTTACCAGTAGAAGTTATTTTTCTAAAATATTTAGAAACAAATTCAACTGTACGCCAAAAGCTTACTTAATGAACATTAGAAACGTATCTCTTTCTGCATAAGATAAAGGATATGAAAATGATAAAGCCAGCTCATAGAGCTGGCTTTTTTATTTTGGAAAAATCTGAAGTATTACGTGGTGTCAAAAATCGAAATCTGGCTTTATAAAATAATTATTTGCCAGATAAGTGCTATTTAGGTATTACTGATTTAATGTAACAATTAATAAAAAAACTGATAATTAAATATAAAAGTGTTCAGATATAATTTAAAGGAGGAGGGTAATATGAATAGGGGAATTAGATAGAGATTACAAATTCCTTGTCGATAATATTGCCCTCAGTATTTTTTACATATCGAAGGCATTTGTGTAAAAGTGTTTTTAATTGATTGTAAGATGAGGGTTTCTGTAGGTACAATGAAGCCCCCATTTCTTCTAATCTGTCAATTTCTTTAGGATGGTAAGAGGTAGAGTAAATGATTACCGGTATATCAGTAAATTTTTCTAAATCTCTAATATCGGCCAAGCATTCAAAACCATCCATCATGGGCATTTTTAAATCTAAAAATATTACATCTGGCTGTGCTGCTGTATCAGATAGTAGTTCTGCCATTAAATCAACACCATTGTTAAATTCCGAAATCTTGGTTGGTATCGGTATTTCACGCAAAGCGTCTGAAAAGAATGTTCTGTCATCACTGTCATCATCTGCCAGGAAAACATTTAAAATTGGTTTGCTCATGTTCGGTAAATAATTTGTACTCTAAAATTATTTGGTTGAATATGCACTATATGTGCTGATAATTCAATTGCAAGTTAGCTTTTGGCTTTGTTGTGCAATAATGCGATTGATTTTAAAAATAACTCAATACCTAAAAGGTTCTTAATCTTTTTGAGTTAAAAAAAATGAATCATCCTACTATGTAACTATTATTCTACATAATTTATTATCGCCGTACCCCCTAAAGTGTTGTTTTTAATAGATTCTATAGTTCTCTTTAAAGCAAATGTTAGCGTTTTAAATGAATTAGGCTTATGGAGATATCTATTTGCACCATTTTGGAACAAATTTGAAATACGGTCAATATCGTACAGATTAGAAAATATAACTACCGGAATATCATCAAGGGCAGTACTCTTTCTAATTTCGGTCAAACTTTCCTCTCCATTCAATCGAGGCATAAAAAGATCCAGAAAAATAACATTTGGCTTTAGAGTTTTAGTTTGCAATTCATTTAGTAAATCTAACCCATTTGAGAACATGGTAATATTTATATTTTCTTGCAAACTAGCTATAGCATCACTAAATATTTGTTGATCTTCCATATCATCTTCTGCCATATAAATATGGAACACTTCATCTTTGATCATTATGTATACAATTAATTATCCACCAATTACTTCACCACCATTTATATGTAATACTTGTCCTGTCATGTAGCTACTGTCTTCACTGGCTAAATACACATAGGCTGGAGCTACTTCAGCAGGTTGGCCAGGTCTACCCAACGGCACATCTTTACCAAATTTCTCTAGTTTTTCACCATCAAAAGTAGCTGGTATCAAAGGAGTCCAAATAGGCCCGGGTGCCACAGCATTTACACGAATACCTTTCTCTGCAAGAGATTTTGACAAGCTTCTGGTAAAAGATACAATTGCTCCTTTTGTACTGGCATAATCTATTAAATGCTCAGACCCTCTATATGCAGTAACAGATGTGGTGTTAATAATGGTATCGCCAGGTTTTAAATGTTTCATGGCAGCCATGACAATATAAAAATAAGGGTAGATGTTGGTTTCAAAAGTGGTATGCAAATTTTCTATTTTGATATCCTCAATATACTCGGTAGGGAATTGCATGGCCGCATTATTGATAACACAGTTTAAGGTTCCAAAATTAGAAATGGTCTTATCAATAGCATCTTTGCAAAACTGTTCATTTTTAACATCTCCTTTGATCAAAAGACACTGTCCGCCTTCATTTTCAATTTCCATTTTGGTTTGTAATGCATCTTTTTCCTCGCTTAGGTAAATGATGGCAATTTTTGCGCCTTCCCTTGCAAAATGTACCGCTACGCTCTTGCCGATACCACTATCGCCACCAGTAAGTAGTGCAACTTTGTTTTTTAATTTATCACTGCCTTTGTAGCTTTCACGTATGGTAAGTGGCTCCGGGTTCATTTTGAATTCATTACCGGGTTGTTTTGCCTGTTCTTGATTTTTATCTATCGTTATATTTTCCATGTTCTTAGTTTTAAAAAGGTATTAGGCTGCAAGTTTTCTACATTCTTTGGCACATGCCAAGCAAGATTCTGCACACAATTGACAATGCTCATGGTCATGTTGTTGGCATTGTTTTGCGCACCATTCGCAAATTTCAGCGCAAAGCGCTGCTTGTTTTGAAGAAAAAGGACTATCTGCCATTAACATTTTAATGGTGCTCAGGCAAGTATCTACACACTGCATACAGCAATTTGGACACTCGTTCATACTTTCTTTACCAGCCATGTTAACTATGCAGTTTTGGCAATCGATAAAGCATTTTTTACAGGCTTCTATGCAACTTTTATATGCTAATTTCATCTTGTTAAATTTTAATATATTTTAATTTCTTACTTGAAATTAAAATTTGAGCACTTAATTGATTTGCTCTTTTGATTGGAAATTGTGCGGTATAGCATATGGATAAATAATGATAGCAATACGACACAAATTAGGACTAAATTGTAATGGTGTAAGTTATGAGAAGGAAGGTGCTATTCTCTTTTTACATCTTTCATAATCCATAAATCTAAAGGAGCATCATCTTTTTTATGTAGAACTGAAATGTCTCCCGTAGTTTCAAAAATAACCGCTTTAATTTGACTGAGTTCAGTTACATTGGCTTCTCTCAATTTTGAACGTAAATCACTCTCTGTAACTCTGGCTTTTCTTAAATTGGATTCTATAATTTTCTCACCGTCCATGAGTAATAAAGGTGAATTATCCACCAAATTCTGTATTGTTTTATTTCTTCTGGCAAATGCAATGCTTATTTGCAATAGATATACCATTGCCAAGCCAACTATACCCTCGATCATTTTTACAGAAGAAGATAGGATTGTTGTAGCAATAATTGATCCAACGGCAACGGTCATTGCAAAATCAAAACTTGACATTTTTGAAAAACTTCGTTTTCCGGTAATGCGTGTAAAAACAATAATTGCTAAATATATGCCACATGCACTGATTGAAATTAACATTACCGTTTCCCAAGAGGTGTTAAATAATTCCTTCATTTTTCTTGTTTTCTATATTTGAAAATGAGAATGAACATGGTGATGTTCAATAGTGTTGAAATACCGTTGGTAATAATAATTGGAGCATCTTGTTTCATAACACCATATACTGTCCAGAGCAGGACCCCTAGAATTAAGATAAAAAACATTTTAGGAGAAACATCATCTACCTTTTTTGTTTTCCAAGCTCTGTAAATTTGTGGAACTGCCGCAATGGTGGTAAAGATGCCGGCAAAAATTCCAATGATTTCTTCCATGTTATTTAATAGTAGTTGATTATTTAGAATGCATAACTGCTATGATATGCATTTAACAACATTGAAGGTACTGGCGTTAAGCTCCAAAAAGTAATTCATTACAAGTAAATGTTGGTTCAAAAAAATATAGATAGTGGTAAGCACTAATTATTATTTAATTTAATGCTTGGATTAGTTTAATGAAATAAAAACAGCAATGGAATTGTTACTTATATTTTGCGCTGGCATTTTAGGAACTACGATTATGACAGGTTTTAGCCACTTGGTTGAATTTTTAAGCGGTTATAAATTTAATGAGGCACATTTATTAAATCAGCTTATTGATCTTTCTAAGACCTTTAAAGGAAAAGTGAATAATAATTATTACTTAGGCTGGTTAATTCATTTTTTAATAGGCAGTAGTATGGCGGCCATTATGTACGTCTATTACTTCCACTTCAATAAAGATATTGTCATTTGGACAGGATTAATTTTTGGATTAGCACTTGGGGTCATAGGTGTTGCCGGGTGGTCAATGATAATTAGTAA
Organism: Maribacter dokdonensis DSW-8; assembly: GCF_001447995.1. Classification (NCBI taxonomy): domain Bacteria; kingdom Pseudomonadati; phylum Bacteroidota; class Flavobacteriia; order Flavobacteriales; family Flavobacteriaceae; genus Maribacter; species Maribacter dokdonensis. The sequence goes on from NZ_LDPE01000003.1 coordinate 28,461, forward strand.
TCACAGTAACCCGCCAAAAATTAATTGGACATACTTCTTTTTGCAATTGATCCTTGCACATATGATTTTCGGTATTACAGTTTCATGGGTATTTGCAAGGTTTTAATGGGATACTTATAAAAAATCTAATCAGTATTAATTTGTTTATGTAATATGAGTATGGATATTTCACTTTATACAAAGCGCGCAATTATAGGCGGCTTGATTTCATTAGGGTTTATTGGATTAGGAACTTTTATGCTTGGAAATTTAAGCGGTTATGAAGCTAAAGTTTTAATAAAGTCTAGCCTTACGGGATTAAATACTTTATGTAATACCATAGTGCTAGCATCGGCAACTATATTGGCGTTAATGCTAACCCTTTTAGGGGTGAGCTCAGGGACAAATTCTAAACTAAAGAATGATCATTACTTGCACATTATGCAAATTGCAAAGCTGGATACGGCAATTTTTATAGCCTCTTTGTTATTCTTTTTGGTGTTTAATCTGCCTGTCACGGAAAGTGAGAATATTCCGGATAATTATTTTGATGCCATATATTACATTACTATTGGTGTAAGCGCAATATTAAGTTCTGCCTTGATTGTAGTGGTATTAATGTTGTATAATACGATAATCAATATTATAAAGATAATTGGTTTAGGCAGAACGGATCATCCACTTATAAAGAATGAAGATGATGATTAATTACTGTTAGATAATAAAATGATATAGAATTGAGTGAAATTACGTGGGCGATTCTGCAATCATTGTCTTTATCTTTTTCCAAAATTGCTTTGCTGTCAAATTAGTAGGTTCAACAAGATCGGAAAGTAAGATTAAGTTTCTTTTAAACTGTTCAAGTTCATATTGGTTGGTGTGCTCCTCATCCATAGGGTAGTAAGCCATGCCCCAATTAGGGAAAGTTCTTTTAATAATTTTATCCTCTGAAAATAAGGTAACCTCTTTATGGCGTAGGTCTTTTTTTATTCTATCATAGAGTTCTTGCACCTCCTTTTTGTCCCCTTCCAAAAGTTGAACAAATTTTCCTTTATAATAGATAAGGCAACCGGTAATATCTTTACTCTTGTTATGTGTACGTGCTTCCTCAAGCAAAGACTCCATTTCTGAACTGGTCATAATATTAACGGCAGTAGATTCGTAGGTAAGTGTATACATGGTAGTTTGGTGATGGTCTTAGTATCTCAAAAATAATAAAAACCTTAAGATTATTGGGTTTGTGAAAAAAATAGAACGACTTGAATAAGTTATTTAAACAAAAAAGCCCCTAAAAAGGGGCTTCAGAGTGATCGCAGGAGGATTCGAACCTCCGACCGTCTGCTTAGAAGGCAGATGCTCTATCCAGCTGAGCTATGCGACCGACACCATTTTTTCAAATGTGGGTGCAAACTTAGTGATTTTTATAGACTGGTAAAACCAAAATCAATAAAAATTTAATTATTTCTTTTATCGACTGGAATATGACTATGAACGACCTTCGTATTGATCAAAATTTTCCCATAATTGGTCAAGTACTTTGTAGAAGATTTCGAATTCTTCTTCAGTGATACCCAGGGTACTAACTTTTCTTAAATCAAGAATAAAAGGCATTACTTGTTTTATTAGAGCCGAACCTTCTTCTGTGATGACCAATTTATATCTCTTTTGATCATCTCTGAATCTTGATTTACGTAGCAACCCTTTTTTGCATAATCCACTGATTACCCTAGAGGTTGTGGCCCTATTTCTAAAGTTAGATTTGGCAATGTCAGCTTGCGAAGCGTCTTTTCCTTCTAAATGTACACGTTGCAAGATCACCCATTGTTCAATAGTAAGATCAATGTTGTTTTCTGCAAATACCTGTAAAAAAGTGCTCTGTACTTTTTTTAAAGTACGATCAATGTAAACGCCGAAGCCCTCCGTCCTGTCCATAATCTCAAAGTTATTCTTCCAAAAATACAGGAGTTTATCGTTAAAATTGTTGTTAATGCAACAAAATTAAAAAAAAGTTGTATTTTTACTTAGTTCAAATTGGCAAAAAGTACTAGAAATATGCAACCAGGTTTTAAGAAATATATATTAGAAGATAGCACTTACAAAGGCGGAGGTAAGAAGATTGTAATGCCCAATGGTGTTACCGTTCACAAATTGTCCTCTAACGAAAATCCGTTAGGGTATTCCCCAAAAGTTAAGGAAGCCTTGGCAAATACCTTAGATGATTTGAGCCTATATCCGGATAATACGGATATAAGGTTACGTGAGGCGTTGGTGAAAGATTTTGATGGTGTACTTACCGTAGATAACTTTATTACTGCAAATAGTGGTTCAGAAATTATAGATATGATTTCTAAGGCATTTTTGAACGAAGATGACGAGGTAATTGTGAGTCAGCCTTGCTTTTTACCTTATACGGCCTTTACCCGTTGGATGGGAGCCAAGGCAATCAACGTACCCATGACGGAGGATTATGATTACAATTTGGACGGTATTTTGGAGGCTATTAATGATAGAACAAAGTTGATATTTCTAGCATCGCCCAACAATCCTTCAGGAAATTATATTCCACTGACAGATTTAAGAAATTTCATAGATAAATTACCTGACCATGTAGTATTGGTGTTAGATGAGGTATACAGACATTTTGCCGAAGCCGAAGATTACACTTCGGGAATTCCTTTTGTAGTAGAAGGTAAAAATGTAATTGCAATCAATAGTTTTTCAAAGACCTATGGCTTGGCAGGTCTAAGGGTTGGCTATTGTTATGCTCCTTTAGAACTAAGCAATTACATGCGTAAGATTTGTAAACCTTTTCTATTGTCATCATTGGCTTTAGAGGGGGCAATTGCTGCTTTGGAAGATGTAGCGTTTGTAAACAAAACTGTAGCATTGGTTAAGGAGGAAAGAAAGTTTGTTTTGAACGGTCTTGATACAATGAATATCAAATATTGGCCAACACAGGGTAATTTTGTGCTAATAGACCCACCGGTGAATGATATGGAGTTTACCTCTTTTTTAGAAAAAAAAGGTATAATGGTACGCCCTGTAGGTAATTTTGGTGCGCCGGGAAAAGTGCGTATATCTTTTGGGGTAAGAGAGGCTAACAAAGCACTTTTGGCCGCAATTGAGGTTTTAATGAAGAGCCAAACGACCACAGCATAAAATTTTTTATCACATATGTTGCATGAGCAACAAAAAAAACAATATAAAACTAAATCATATACTATGTCAACTTCAACAGTAGCAGAAAACAAACACAAAGAGGCACAAGATTTTATGCCTATTAACGGTACCGATTATTTAGAGCTTTATGTAAGTAACTCTAAACAAGCGGCACATTATTATAAAACCGCTTTCGGTTTTAAATCCTTAGCTTATAAAGGTCTTGAAACCGGTAGTAGGGATTTTGAATCCTATGTGGTAGAGCAAGATAAAATTAGATTGGTTTTGACGTCACCTTTAAAGAGTGGTACAGATGTGGGTAGGCACATAGACAAGCATGGTGACGGAGTTAAGGTAACGGCACTGTGGGTAGATGATGCTACCTATGCTTACAACGAGACTATGAAAAGAGGAGCTAAAAGTTACATGGAGCCAAAAACCGAAGAAGACGAGCACGGTAAGGTGGTAAGTTCTGGTATTTATTCTTATGGTGAAGTAGTGCACATTTTTGTAGAGCGTAAAAATTATAACGGTACATTTTTACCGGGCTACCAAAAATGGGAAAGCGATTATCAGCCATCTTCTACTGGATTAAAATTTGTAGATCATATGGTAGGTAATGTGAACGAAGGTAAAATGAATTATTGGGTAGATTTCTACGCCAATGTAATGGGCTTTAAGCAAATAATGTCTTTTGATGATAAGGATATTTCTACCGATTATACAGCCCTCATGAGTAAGGTAATGAGTAATGGTAACGGTCGTATTAAATTCCCGATCAACGAGCCTGCTCCAGGAATGAAAAAATCTCAGGTAGATGAATATTTGGAGTTTTATGAAGGTGAAGGTGTACAACATATTGCCGTAGCAACCGATGATATCGTAAAAACGGTTTCTGATTTAAAAAGTAGAGGTGTGGAGTTCTTGACCATACCTACAACGTATTATGATGTATTGACAGAGCGAGTTGGTGAAATCGATGAGGATATAGAATCATTGAGAAAACTAGGTATTTTGGTGGATCGTGATGATGAAGGGTATCTGTTGCAAATTTTTACCAAAACGGTACAGGCAAGACCAACCATGTTCTTTGAAATTATTCAGCGTAAAGGAGCAACTTCTTTTGGAAAAGGAAATTTCAAGGCTTTATTTGAAGCTATTGAGCGTGAGCAAGAATTAAGAGGAACCTTATAAGTTCAACAGATTTCTTGACAAGCCAAGAATAGTTTAATTTTAATAAAATAGTAGTAACTAATAAAACGAACGTATATGCCAATCTATCATAAGCAAGGTGCGTTGCCGCCAAAAAGGCACACGCAGTTTAGAAAACCCAATGGGGAATTGTACTCGGAACAATTGTTCGGTACCATTGGTTTTGACGGTATGTCCTCTTTATTATATCATCATAATAGACCTACCATGGTCAAGGAGATCGTAAAAAGTACTGACGTGTCTCCTAAAATTGCCTTGGAGAAGAATATACGTTCGTTAAAGTTGGTTAGTTTTAATGCACCCGCAAAAGACGATTTTTTAGAAGCTCGTGAGCCACTTTTGGTCAATAGTGATATCATCATTGGGGTAGCGGCACCACGAAAGTCGTTACGCGAATATTTTTATAAGAATACCGATGCCGATGAAATGTTGTTCATACATAAAGGCACTGGTACCTTACGAACTATTTTTGGACAAATTCCTTTTGAATATGGTGATTATCTGATTATTCCCAGAGGAACCATTTATCAAATAGATTTTGATAGTGAAGACAATCGCATATTATATGCCGAATCATATTCACCGATCTATACGCCAAAAAGATATCGGAATTGGTTTGGGCAGTTATTGGAACACTCTCCGTTCTGTGAGCGCGATTATAAATTGCCACAAAATCTTGAAACATTTACCGATACCAAAGAACATTTGATAAAGGTGAAAAAGCAAGGGGTCATGCATGAAATGGTGTATGTAGGGCATCCTTTTGATGTTGTAGGTTGGGATGGATATAATTTCCCGTACGGATTCTCCATACATAATTTTGAACCTATTACTGGCAGAATTCATCAGCCGCCACCAGTGCATCAAACTTTTGAAACAAATGCCTTTGTAATCTGTTCATTTGTGCCAAGACTGTACGATTATCATCCGCAGTCCATTCCGGCACCATATAACCATTCCAATATAGATTCAGATGAAATGCTGTATTATGTTGATGGTGATTTCATGAGCAGAAACGGTGTACAACCGGGTAATATTTCTTTGCATCCCGCAGGCATACCACACGGTCCGCATCCAGGTGCGGCAGAACGTAGCATAGGTCAAAAAGGGTCTGAAGAATTAGCGGTTATGATAGACACCTTTAAGCCGTTGATGGTTACTGAGAATGCCATGAAATTAGATGATGGCGATTATTACAAATCTTGGTTATAACAGAAATAAGAGAACACTTGACAACACTAAAAACATGGGTCAACGTACCTCATAATTCAGATTTTTCTATTTACAATCTTCCTTTTGGCATTTTTTCGGTGAACGATGATCAGCCAAGAGCAGGTATTGCTATTGGAACGCAAATTGTTGATTTGGTTGTGGTATCAGAGTTAGGGTTGATAGAGGTCAATGCCAACTATTTTAATCAATCAACTTTAAATGAGTTTATCGCTCTAGGTAAGAAGATTACCAATAAAGTCCGTTTAGATATACAGCAGTTGCTAGTGATAGAAAATTCGCCATTAAAAAATCATCCGGAAGCATTTGTGCAACAGAAAGACGCTACCATGCATTTACCGGTGCAAGTAGGCGATTATACCGATTTTTATTCGAGTATTGAGCACGCTACCAATGTAGGTAAAATGTTTCGTGATCCAGAAAATGCGCTATTGCCCAATTGGAGGCATATTCCGGTAGGCTACCACGGTCGCGCTTCTTCCATTGTGGTAAGCGGTACCGATATTCATAGACCTATGGGTCAAGTGAAAACCAATGAAATGGAAACACCGGTTTTTCAAGCATCGGGGCGTTTAGACTTTGAATTGGAAGTGGGTTTCATAGTAGGTAAATCTACACAATTAGGAGAACGAATTGTAGTAGAAAATGCTTCGGAACATATTTTTGGATTGGTGTTATTCAATGACTGGTCCGCTAGGGATATTCAAAAATGGGAATATGTACCATTAGGTCCGTTTTTGGGCAAAAGCTTTGCATCATCCATGTCGCCGTGGATTGTTACATTAGAAGCATTGGAGCCATTTAAGGTTCAAGGTCCTAAGCAAGATCCAGCTGTACTTTCGTATTTACAATATGAAGGAGCCAAAAATTATGACATACAATTAGAAGTAGGGATGTCTTCCAAATCTTCGGAAGAAACAATAATCAGTCGCTCAAACTTTAAGTACATGTATTGGAATATGATGCAGCAATTGGCACACCATACCGTAAATGGATGTAATGTAAACGTGGGAGATGTCATGGCATCGGGTACCATATCGGGCAAAGATGAAAGCTCCTATGGATCATTGCTAGAGATTTCGTGGGGAGGTAAAAAACCTTTCGAATTAAAAGACGGAAGCAAACGCACTTTTATTGAAGATAATGACACCATAACCTTGAAAGGATTTGCGGAGAAAGAAGGCGTAAGAGTTGGTTTTGGTGAAGTAACGGGTACTATTTTACCCAGTAAGTAATTTAGAATATGAGCACAATGTCACAACACGAAGAAATAAATACAATAGACCCGGCAAGTATATCTCAACAAGAGTTGCATGGGTATTTATTATCTGCTGTAGCGCCAAGACCTATTTGTTTCGCCAGCACAATTGATAAGGACGGCAATGTAAATTTGAGTCCGTTCAGTTATTTTAACCTATTTAGTGTAAACCCTCCGGTCATGGTTTTTTCCCCTTCAAGAAGAGGTCGTGACAATACCACCAAGCACACCTTGGAAAATGTATTGGAAGTAAAGGAAACGGTAATTAATATCGTGAATTATGACATGGTAGAGCAAATGTCCTTGTCAAGTACGGAATACGGTGACGGGGTAAATGAATTTGTAAAATCAGGATTAACGCAAGTACCAAGTGATAAGGTAAAGCCACCAAGAGTAGGGGAAGCTCCCGTAGCTTTTGAGTGTGTGGTGGATCAGGTAATAGCATTGGGTGATGGTCCAGGGGCAGGTAATCTAGTGTTGGCAAAAGTAGTTCAGATACACGTAAAGAAAGCATTTCTAGATGCCGAAGGAAATCTGGATACGCCCAAGTTGGATTTGGTTGCCCGTATGGGTGGTAATTGGTATTGCAGGGCTAATGGCGATGCCTTGTTTGAAATACCAAAACCTATACGAACCAAAGGTATTGGAGTAGATATGTTGCCAGAAGCTGTGCGTAACAGTACGGTACTGACGGGGAATAATTTAGGGAGACTAGGTAACTTAGAACAGTTGCCTACTAAAGAAGTTATTGCTGCTATTGCTGCACATGCTGAGGTGAAATCTATACTAAACGGCGATGAAGATGCTGTAGCATTGCACAAACTGGCACAACAGTGGTTGGCAGAAGGAAAAACAGAAGATGCTTTGGCCTTGTTGCATTTGGGGGTTTAGTTACAAATCATCAGGTTCAATATGTATTAATATGTGACCAAGGTTCGGAATTTCATGATGTAGATGGTCTTTTAGTAAATGTGCAATATCATGCCCTTTTGTAACCGATATAGTGCCATCTACCATGGCATGGAGGTCAATATGAAATTTCATTCCGGCTTTTCGTATAAAACATTTTTCTGTACCGGTAACCCCGGGTACTTCCAGTGATTTTTTACGTATTTCTTCCAATAGTTCGTCATACCGTTGCTCGTCCATTATTTCGCCTAACGCAGGTCGTAAGATTAGGTAGCTATTGTAAAGAATAAAACCCGAAGCAATTAGGGCGGCCCAATCATCGGCCGTTTCGTAACCCTTTCCAAAAATTAGGGCAATTGAAATACCTATAAAAGCCATGATTGATGTTATGGCATCACTTCTATGGTGCCAAGCGTCCGCTTTTAACGAAGTACTATTGGTTTCCTTACTTTTTTTAATGACGATTCGGTATGAGATTTCTTTCCAAAGAATGATAACGCCAAGAACTATTAATGTCCATGATTTTGGAGTTTTGTGTGGAGTTTGTATGTTATCAATGCTTTCATAGGCAATAACGGTTGCAGATATCACAAGAAAAGCAACAATTAAAAAAGTAATAATGGGTTCTATTTTACCATGACCGTAAGGGTGATTTTCATCTGCTGGTCTTTCTGCATACTTAAATCCTAATAACACCAAAATAGAGGAGAAGATGTCAGTGGTAGATTCAATGGCATCTGCAATAAGAGCGTAAGAATTACCAAAGAATCCCGCTAAACCTTTAATAAGGGCCAAGAGAATGTTACCTACAATGCTAAAGTATGTTGTTTTAATGGCAGTCTGTTCAATACTCATAGGGCAAAGGTACAGTGCCAAGAAAATGTATGATAGCTTAATGCGATATAATTAATGAATGGGTTGTGTTAAATAGCTTTCTCATATGCCTCCTTCAACCAATCGGTTAGTTCCTCATCAACCTGATTAGTATCTGTAAGTTGTACACGGTGCGTACACATACTGCCAAAAGGTCCAGAAGATTCAAGTCGGTCTGTAGTTGGCTTGTCTTTTATTTTTAATCCTAAATCTATTCTAGTTTTGGTAGCAGGTTTTATCAATGCAAATTGCTTTTTACGAATGATACTTACAGAGGTTTTCTTTGGGGTTATGGTAATATCATCTCCAAAAGGCTTTATTACAAGTAGCAGCTTTTCATAAATAGGGAGTAGGCTTTCTTTCCCTTTGTATTGCTGATCCACCAAATCCGTTGGAGCATGGTTTTCTTCTTTTGAAAGGGTAACAATGGTATTTGCAAAACCGTGGGTAACACCGTGTTCTTTCTTTAAATAATTGACACCTTCAGAATGTTTGGTAAATGACTTTTCTTTAAGAATGGTCTTCCATTCGTTCAATGATTTTCCTGTCTTTTCAGGCATGTTGTCGATCATGGTTTGCAGTGCCTTTTCCATAAGTAGAGCGTTTTATGTATGTTTCAATTTACAAAAAAATAGTAACCCCTTGGGTTGCGTTATTCAGCACCATCTTTTTTTCAATGTTAACCCATCCAAAAAAGATCAACAAACACCCCCTAACATTAGCAATCTATCAATAAATAGCGTTCCAACTCCAATTTGAATAAAAATTTTGTGATTCACGCCTACTTATATTCATTTGCTGATTATAGTGCTTATATTAGGTAGTACCGAAATCCCACAACCGTATGGCATTAAAAGTTGCAATTAAACACAAGACCAAGTATATCTACGATAGAAGTATAAATCTATCGCCACATATTTTTAGATTGCGTCCGGCACCACATAGTAGAACTCCAATAGAGGCTTATTCAATTAAAATTAAACCTGAAAATCATTTTTTTAATTGGCAACAAGATCCTTTTGGAAATTATTTGGCACGAATTGTTTTTCCCGATAAAACCACTGAGCTGTCTATTGATGTAGAAATTATAGCCGATTTAAAAACGATCAATCCGTTCGATTTTTTTGTTGAGGAAGCTGTAGAGGAATTTCCATTTAAATATTCCGATGAGGCTAAGAAAGAACTTTTACCCTATTTGGAAAAAGTAGAGAGTGGTCCGTTATTGAAAGAGTGGTTGTCAAAGATAGATTTGACTCCGCAAAGAAGTATAGATTTTTTAATTGGGCTAAATAGCAAATTGTATAATTACTTGGATTATACGTTGAGAATGGAGCCCGGGGTACAAACCTGTGAAGAAACCTTAGAGGCTAAGTTGGGCTCTTGTAGGGATTTTGCATGGTTACTAGTGCAAACACTTCGTCATTTAGGTTTGGCGGCTCGCTTTGTTTCCGGGTATTTGGTACAATTAAAATCCGATGAAAAATCACTGGATGGTCCTTCTGGTCCAGAAGAGGATTTTACCGATCTTCATGCATGGGCAGAAGTATATTTGCCCGGTGCCGGATGGATCGGTCTAGACGCCACATCTGGTTTGTTTACGGGAGAAGGTCATATTCCATTGGCATGTACACCATCTTATGAAAGTGCCGCACCGGTAAGCGGATTCAGTGATTTTGCTGAAACTACCTTTGAATTTGAAAATTCGGTTACTAGAATTTTTGAATCGCCACGTGTAACCAAGCCCTACACAGATGAACAATGGCAAGCAATCTATGATCTTGGTTTTAAGGTAGAGGAAGAATTGCAGGCCAATGATGTTCGTTTAACTATGGGTGGCGAACCTACATTTGTCTCTATAGATGATATGGAATCTGAGGAGTGGAATACCGCTGCAGATGGTCAACACAAAAGGGAACTGGCTAGCAAACTTTCCATCAGGCTACTAGAGGTATTTGGTAAAGGGGGGCTCTTGCACCACGCACAGGGTAAATGGTATCCTGGAGAGGTCTTGCCGCGTTGGCTCATTGGTATCCACTGGCGCAAAGACGGAAAACCCATTTGGAACGATCCAAGTTTATTGGCATCTTTTTCTGAGGAATATAAAATGCCCAGAAATATTACCAAACGATTTTTAAAGGCTTTAGGTGGCTATTTGGGTTGTAAGACCAACAGTGTAATGCCAGCCTATGAAGATGCCTTTTACTTTTTATGGGAAGAAGGAAAATTACCGGTAGATGTCAATCCTAAAAAATACAATAAAGATGATGGTCACCTACGTAGAAAATTGGGTGAAATATTGGAAAATGGAATTGGTGAAGTAGTAGGTCACGTATATCCTTTGACCAAAAAGAACAATAAATGGCTTACGAACAAATGGAAGTTTAGAAATAAACATTTGTTTCTTACACCCGGTAATTCCGCTATAGGACTTCGTTTGCCTTTGGGGGCATTGCCCCAAGACCCGCCAATCCCTTCAGAACCAACGGCAGAGGTAGAGTTGTTTGAACCCTCGCCGGATTTGCCAAAACCTGGCGATGCATTGGAAAAACGGTTGAAATTAAAATCTATAGGTCACCCAAGAAAGCACCCATATGTGCGTACGGCAATTTGTGCAGAGGTCAGGGAGAATAAATTATTTCTTTATTTGCCTCCGTTAGATAGTGCCGAAGACTTTTTGGACTTGGTGGCAAGTATAGAAGCTACGGCAAAAGAATTGAAAGTTCCGGTGATTCTAGAAGGCTATGAACCACCACGTGATAATAGGTTAGAAGTTTTAAAGGTGACCCCTGATCCTGGTGTTATTGAGGTAAACGTACATCCTGCGAAAAACTGGCAAGAACTTACCGATAATACGTTAACGTTATATGCCGAAGCAAAGCAGGCCCGTTTAGGAACCGAAAAATTTATGCTAGATGGTAAGCACACCGGAACGGGTGGTGGTAATCACGTTACCTTGGGCGGTGTAACTCCGGCTGATAGTCCGTTATTACGTAACCCGCAGTTATTACGAAGTCTTTTGACTTTTTGGCAGCATCACCCTGGGCTATCCTATTTGTTCTCAGGTGCATTTATAGGGCCTACTAGTCAGGCTCCACGAGTAGATGAGGCAAGGTTAGAGAACTTGTATGAACTTGAAATTGCCTTTTCGCAAATACCAGATGATAAAGAGGTCCCGTTTTGGATCACTGACCGTCTGTTCAGACATCTGTTGACGGACATAACAGGGAATACCCATAGAGCGGAGTTTTGTATAGATAAATTATACTCTCCGGATTCTTCGTCCGGGCGCTTGGGTATCTTGGAGCTACGTGCTTTTGATATGCCTCCTCATGCGCAAATGAGCTTAATGCAAATGTTGTTGGTGCGTACGTTGGTATCATGGTTTTGGAAAAAACCGTACAAACACAAATTGGTGCGTTGGGGTACGGAATTGCATGACAAATTCTTGCTGGAGCATTATGTAAAAGAAGATATCAAGGATATTGTAGAGCAGTTGAACGAAGCGGGATATCCGTTCAAATTAGATTGGTTTGATCCCTTCTTTGAATTCCGTTTCCCGTTGTACGGTATGGTAGATGTCAATACCATACAAATGGAATTGCGTATGGCCATAGAACCGTGGAATGTACTTGGTGAGGAAATGACCGGTGGCGGAACATCCCGTTATGTAGATTCTTCATTAGAACGTGTACAGGTAAAAGTCAATAATTTTAATGAAAAGCGATACTCGTTAACGTGTAATGGAGTTAAAATTGAATTGAGTTCTACAGGGACAAAGGGCGAGTACGTAGCGGGAGTGCGTTTTAAGGCCTGGGAACCGTGGTCCGCCTTACACCCGACTATTGGGGTAGATACTCCGTTGGTATTTGATATAGTTGATGATTGGAACAAAAAGTCGATTGGCGGCTGTACCTATTTTGTGGCACACCCAGGTGGTAGGTCGTATGACACCTATCCGGTAAATAGCTTAGAAGCAGAATCGCGCAGAATTAATAGATTTTGGGATATTGGCATGACACAAGATGAGGTAACACCTACAGAATTAGTGGCCTCAACAAATTTTACGGGCAGAATGGTAGAACCTAAGAAAGGTTCAAATACATTTGCATACAAAGAGATGCCGGTCAACCCAGAGTATCCACATGTAACAGATTTGCGTAAGAAGTAATTGAAGAGGTAATGCCAACAACAAAAACCACGTGGTTCAATAATTATGATACCCAACAGGGCAATGATGAAATGTATTCATTGAACAATGGTATAAAACCCTATTGGAGTAAACTATTGACCAGTTTTGATACCTTGGGGGTCACGGGCCTAACGGCACGTCAAAAAGATATAGACTGGTTATTGTCAGAAAATGGGGTCACTTATAATGTATACAACGATCCACAGGGTATGCATAGACCTTGGAACCTTAATGTGGTTCCTTTTATGCTGCACCAAAATGAGTGGGCAGAGGTAGAAGAAGGGTTAAAGCAAAGGGCAGAACTGCTCAACTTGGTGTTAAAAGATGTCTACGGCGACCGAAAATTAATAAAAAATGGTATTGTACCCTATGAAGTAATTTATGGGCATAGGGGTTTTCTTAGGCAGTGTTCCGGTATGGAGCTTCAGTTAGAACAGTATTTATCTATCTATGCCGCAGATTTATGTCGTGGAACGGATGGGCGTTTATGGGTGGTAAATGACAGGACAGAAGCACCTTCTGGTATGGGGTATGCTCTAGAGAATAGATCCACGACCAGTAGAATTTTGCCGGATTTATATGCGGAAATGAAAGTGAAGCGTTTATCCGGATTTTTTCAGGAATTCAATCAAATGCTTATTGATGCCGCACCTGGGAAAAAGGAAAATCCGAATATTGTGATTCTTACACCGGGCTCACATAACGAAACCTATTTTGAACATGCCTATATGGCGTCTTTCTTAGGGTATCCATTGGTACAAGGTAATGATATGGTGGTGCGAGATGGCTTTCTTTGGATGAAGTCTTTACAAGGCTTAAAGCAAATCGATGTGGTATTGCGTAGGGTAGACGATGCCTTTACCGATCCCTTGGAACTACGGGAGGATTCACATTTGGGCGTAGCCGGATTATTGGATGTTGTACGAAGAAACAATGTAGCGGTCATAAACCCCATAGGAAGTGGAGTAATTGAAAATCCGGGATTGATTCCGTTTATGCCGGCCATAGCAAAATTCTTTATGGATGAGGAATTAAAATTACCTCAGATCGCATCATGGTGGTGCGGACAAGAAAAGGAAAGAAATTTTGTTTTGGATAACATTTCAAAATTGGTCATAAAAAGAATAGATCGTACCAACAGGGAAAGTATCTATTTTGGAGAACTAATGAGTGCGGAAGCATTGGATGAACTTAAAAAAGTCATTTTGGAGCGTCCCTATCGTTTTGTTGCACAGGAACGCATTAATTTCTCAACGGCTCCCAATTTTACCAATGATAAATTAGCGCCAAGAAATGTTGTGGCAAGAGCATTTTGCATTGCGTCTAAAAAAGAATATTCCGTAATGCCAGGTGGTTTGGTTAGGGTGGCACCAGATGGCGAGACGGTAAGAGTGTCTAATCAAAGAGGTGGCACCAGTAAAGATTTTTGGATATTGGACGATGAACCCATTGTGGAAGAAAAAAATAGGCATTGGCAGCAAAAATCATCTATTGCCATTTCGGGTCTAAATGATTTGCCCAGCTTAACGGCAGAGAATTTATATTGGGCGGGGCGCTATGTAGGGCGTACATTAGTAAATGCACGTTTTTTACGTACGGTAATGCGACAAATGGCCATAGTGCAGAACAGAAACGAAAAACCCGATTCTGAAAAACTTAAAGTGCTTTTTAAAGCGGTTACACAATTAACGGGTACCTATCCTGGCTTCGTAGAAAGGTCAAAAGATGGCAAATTGGCCATGGATAATCCGTATGAGGAAATGTTGTCCGTAATTTTAGATAAGAATAGGGTGGGCAGTCTGGCGCATACCATAAGTATGTTCGGAAACTCCTATTATTCCATCCGTAATTTATGGTCCTCGGATATGTGGCGCGTATTTGAGAATATTCAAAAAATTTGGAACTCCTTGGTAGATGGTGATGATCACTCCATAAATAAAATTCTTAAAGTCCTAAATCAATTGATTACACGTTTAATTGCATTTATGGGGCTTATTGAAGAAAGTATCATGGTGCAACAAGGTTTGCTATTATACTTTATAGGATTGCAATTGGAGCAAAGTAGTTTGAATATTACTAAATGTAGGGCCTTATTGACCATAAAATATGATGAACAGGTAGAGTATGATTTGTTGGAGTACCTGTTAACCAGTCATGAAAGCCTTAATATATACAGGTACAGTTACCGCTCTCATATAGAGTTGGCACATGTGTTGGATCTAGTGGTGTTAGATCTGGATTATGCACGTTCATTGACCTTTATGATCAATAGATTGCAAAAAGATATTGCAAGATTGCCACACTCCAAACATGACCATCAATTAAGTAACTATCAAAAATTTGTATTTGAGGCATTTTCAAAGTTAAGATTGGCAGAGTCTTCTAAGCTGGTTCAGACAAAATCTGAAACAGATGTTACAAGAGAGCAGTTAGATACCCTTTTAAAAGAACTTTCTGATTTATTGTATAAAACCTCACAATCTATATCCAACACCTATTTTAATCATACGGACAAGCAAACACAATTGTTTACACAGTCATTTCCCATTTAATAATGATATTCAATATTACACATATTACCAAGTATGACTATAACGCTCCTGTAAGCTATTGTCATAATATTGCGACATTACGCCCTAGAGAATCAAAAGGCCAGGAACTGTTGGATTATGCCATTGAAATATCGCCTGAACCAGCTGAAATTACCGAGCGTAAAGACTTTTTTGGAAATTATATAACCCGTTTTTCCATTCAAACCGAGCATAGAACATTAAAAGTAACCACAAAGAGTAAGATTAAAAGAGAATACGCCCAATACCATGAATCATTCAATAGCGGGGAATGTAAAAATATTACCATGAACCATGCCCTAGCTGCATTACAGGGGATGGATGCGGAAACTTTGGAAGCTAAGCAATATGTGCTGGAATCTATTTTTATTAGAAGGACGGATAAGGCGATTAGGAACTATGCAGAATTGTCCTTTAAGGGCGATAGATCAGTTTTTGAAGCTGCATATGAATTGATGCAACGCATTTATACCGACTTTGATTTTGATTCGGAATTCTCCACTATTTCCACGCCAATAGAGGAAGTGATGAAAGAGAAAAAAGGAGTGTGTCAGGATTTTGCCCAAATAGCCATTGCTTGTATACGGTCTGTAGGGTTACCGGCACGCTATATAAGTGGTTATATAGAAACCTTGCCTGCTCCCGGTAAAGAAAAATTAATAGGAGCCGATGCTTCCCATGCATGGTTTGCTATTTATATTCCAGGTTTCGGTTGGGTAGATTTTGATCCAACGAACAACCATATACCCAAAGACCAACACATTGTGGTAGGCTGGGGTAGGGACTATTATGACGTGCCACCTTTAAAAGGGGTTGTTTATGGTAGTGGACAGAGTAAATTAAAAGTAGCGGTTGATATTGCTGCTGTGGTTTAAGTTGTTTATTCTTCAAAAAAGAATTCATGTAATTCAATTAAACTACTTCTTTTAATTTGAACGAGGTCTCTCGTATCTTTTAAGAAAATACCTAAAGATCTTTCATTATAAATGAATTTCATATCATTAGAATAGTCTGTAACAACGTACATATCACCGGAAAGTTGATAAAATGGTATGGTCATTTTGTTTTTAATTTTGACACCTTTATTAACAATACGTCCTTCTTGTAAAGTAGAAGCCACATTATAGTCACTTGATTCTCCAGATGCTACCTTAACGTAAGAAACCATCATATTAACCCATTCTGCTTCATCGATTAAAAACCATTTTATTTTATTGAAATCAATACCATATTCATTAATCCACCCGTGACTAGTAAAACCTAACAGTACTTGCTTTTTGCCATCTAAAACCGGCTTGTCCGCAGGTTCAAATTCTTGAATTTTAAAGGTGATGACAGAAGCAGATGACATGTCTTTTAACTTTTTACCATCAAAATCTATAGTCTTTAATGAAAAACTGGTTATGTTGGGGTTGTTTGCCAATAACCATTCCGTGGCAGTTAGTTCAGCACGTTCTTTCATTTGTTCCACTGCTGCTACACCTGCTCCTATTGCAGCAAGAGCACCCACTGCTCCTGCGACAACGGCACCATTGTCTTGAGCATAGTTTTTGGTAGGAATTAGAATTGAAAGAATAAATAATAGGGTAATTAGTTTACGCATAATGTTTTGTTGAGTGGTTGATTTATAAATAGGCCATACCTACCAAATCGGTCAGTTCCCCCGAAATACCTCTTCAGCAGGATGGCCATAGCAATATGTATTTTAATTCTGGTTAGTGTGCCTATTGCTAAGCAAGAACAAACCTAACACCATTATAACTAACAGTATTACGGTTTTCCGTAAGGCAACGGTTTATTTTTAGATTAGCCCTAAATCTTTTACGATGGCCACAAGGTGAATGGCATTATTGGCGTTGAATTGTATTCGCAATTTGTTCAATCTTTTTTCAATTGAACTTAGGCTAGCAGGTGAAATATTCTCTTTTTTATAGAGTGCGCTGATCTCATCTTGAGATAAGCCTTTACTAAGGTTGTCTAAAAGTGAAATATCGTAGTCATCAATTTCCAGTTCGTTCTCGGCACTAAATACATTTGAAACTTCTGGGGATAAGAACTTTCCATCTTTAGCAACTTCACAAATAGCTTGGGTCAAATTTTTAAGTCCGGTTCTGCTTTTGCAAACATATGCATCTATATCATGCTGGTTAAAGAGAGTGCGCACAGCTTGCAAGCGATCTTCAACAGAATATACAATGACTTTTAGAGAAGGGAAATCTGACTTTAGTTTAGCCACTAAAGCCTGCCCTGATGGGTAAGTCTGTGACCTGTGGTCCACCTTAAATGATAGGTCCGATATTACAAGATCAAACGGGACCGAATCCAAATCCGCCCTTTTTACTTTTAAATAGGCATCATCGCAATATTGAACTTGATCTATTTGTGAAACACCCAATTCGGTCAGTAATGAAAATACACCTTTGTTGATGTCTTCCATATCCTCCGCAATTAAAACTTTTTTGAACATGCATTAAATTATTATTGATGCCTTAAAGCCATCACCTTGCTTGGATTCAAAATTAATAGTTCCATTTATAGAAGTGATACGGGATTCCGTATGTTGAAGGCCATTTTTCTTAAAAAGATCACATCCAACGCCATTATCACGATAATTAATATGAATTTTTTTTCCTTCTTTTTCAAAAACTAGGGTTACAAAAGTTGCGTGGCTATGTTTGCGCATATTGGTCATGAGCTCTTGCAATACCCTATAGATAGCTGTTTTTTTCATTTCAGAAATACCGTCCCAAGGCATTTTAGAAAGGTTACGGGTTATGATATTGACTTTGCTATTTTTATATCCTAGCAATAAATCGTTTAATTGTTTGCCAAAATCTTTTCTAAGGTCAATTGCACTATTTTCTCTAGAAATATCTCGTGTTTTGGTGTAGATTTTTTCCATTTCATCTAAAATAGTAGTGTCAATTTCTGAATTGTTCTCAAGAGATGTCATCACTTTATACATGTCATTGGCAACTTCATCATGCACTTTTTTAGCAATTCTGGTTTCGGTTTTATAGATTTCTTCGATTTTAGCCTTTCTGTATCGGTTTCTGTAGATAAAATAAGAACCAACGAGAATTAGAAAAATAATAAAGGCAAGGGCTTGGTAAGCCAACCGCTTACGTGATTCTATTTCTTGTAATAGTATACTGGCTTGAGTTTTCTTTTGTTCTTCGGCTACATTATATTTTAGAAATGCATTTTTGTTCTCTGCTATTTGCTTGGCATTGGCTATGCTGTCGGTCAGTTTTTTATATTCATGAATAAGAGGATTCTTATCCATATTCATAAGTAATGATATGGATTCTAGTTTAAAAGAACTACTGTTGATCTTGTCTGAAAGGGATAGCGCTTTCTCTGCATAGAATAATGCTTTTGTAGTGTCTTTTCTATCCAAGTAATACTCTGATAAATGAGTGTTGCTCGCGTGCTGACCAATAAGGTCATTATTTTTTTGACGAAGTGTTAAAGCATTTTTTAAATTATCCAATCCCTCTGGAATGTGAAGTTTAGACTGTACAAGACCTAAATTATCGGTTACCAAGGTGGTTTGATAATCATTGGCAAAATCAAAACGTTTTTCAAATAGAAACGAATAAATGTCCAATGCGTTTTTATAGTCCAAAAGATCTTTGTAGATATTGGCCTTATTGTTCAAGATGATAACACTATCGCTTAGTTTATTGGCAATTTGTAATGCGTTGTCAAAAGTTCTAATGGCTTCGGTTGCGTTGTTCGATGCTCTATAAATACGCCCTAATTGGTTGTAAAGACCTACCCTAGAGTTGATCAAAGTATCTTTGGTCTGCATTGACTCAATAAGATTAAGGGCTTCAACAATATGATTTTCACTACTGAAATTATTACCAATTTTAAATTCAGCTATAGAAAGCAGCCTAAGGTCATAAATTGCATTTAAGGTATCTTTTGACTCTATATCCCGCTCTTTTTTCTTGGTAAAATAGTGAACGCCAGAGGGCAGGTCTTGAGGTTGAGAAGGGTTTAGAATTGCTTTTCTGTAATGTAGTGAACTATCTTTTGAAACTTGTGCTAAGGAGTGATTGGGTATTAGAAATATAAATAAAGCAAGGAATATAAATTGAGGGATGATTATGCTTAATTTGTTGTTCATACCTCTAAAATATAAACTAATTAGCTATTAATAATATTGAATTTTTTCTAAGATGGTAACTGTCTAAAATAGTTATAGTTACTTAAAACTAAATGTTGGGTTGTTAATTATTTATTGGCTGAAAATTTTATCTATCTTGAATTTTGTCCAAATAAAAAGGGCACAAAATCTGGCGTATTGCCATGATTTTAATGCCCTTTTCCAACTAACAACTTAAATATGCACTTTTAAAAGACTTTCCCGATAACAAGAATGTTTCAGGTACTGTCTCTATACTTTATGATCTTAATTTCTTGATAGTAGCCAAGGTTTCTTTTACCAAAGCTTCTAAACCTGCGTAATCTTTATTGTTTAAGATATCTTTGCTGATCAATTGTGATCCCATACCAACACAGGTAACGCCTGCATCAAACCAACCTTTTAGGTTGCCTTCATCTGTACTTACGCCACCGGTAGGCATAATGCTGGTCCATGGTTGAGGTCCTTTAATACCTTTTACAAAACCAGGGCCATATAGAGAACCAGGGAATAATTTTACGATCTCACAGCCCATTTCTTCGGCTTTGTTGATTTCGGTCAATGAACCGCAACCAGGAGACCATAACACTTTTCTACGGTTACAAACTATAGCAATATCTTCTCTTAAAGATGGAGTTACAATAAAATTTGCGCCTATAGACATGTAGTATGATGCTGCAGCTGCATCGGTTATAGAACCTACACCCATAATCATACCGGGTAAGTTCTTAATAGCGTATTTGTTTAATTCGGAAAATACTTCAAAAGCGAAATCGCCACGAGCGGTAAATTCCATTAAACGTGCACCACCATCATAACAAGCTTGTAAAACCTTTTTACCTAACTCAATGTCTGGGTGGTAGAACAAAGGTACCATACCAGATTCCTTCATTACATTTGCTACTTCTATTCTTGAATATTGTGCCATTTGAATTTTTTATTTCTCGGTTAAAATTTTGTTGAAATCGTAGTCTGAAGGATGGTCCACATATTTTTTTGCATCTTCATAATCATCTTCACCTACATAGAATAAATTTTGGAAGCATAGTTCCGCCAACTCAGAATTGATATTGACCAAACGAGGAGCTATTTTGCCATTTTCATCTTGAATGTCAGATAGGAATAACGGTGTAATTTCTCCTCTGGAATTTGCAGTGACCATACAGCCACTTTTACCTTCATCAAATAATTTTTTTACGCCCAGACCTAATACCGTACATAAGGTTAGGTCAAAGCCTATAGGTCTACAACAGCGTAATTCGTAACCCAGTTCTACGGGTCTACTTTTAATATCTATACCTAGTTCTTTTAATTTCTTTTGAACGAGCATGTTGAAAATATGCGCCTTACTAACATTACCTAATTCTGGGTGCCCGTGGTCATCATAGGTGAAATTTATATCACACTTTTTTAATTCTGAATCTGGCATGTTATGAAACACTCCCTCGCTGATCAAGGCAACTCCGTAATGAATGTTCTCAATTTTACGTTTGATCATTGATGAAATGACCATGCGTACTACTTTATCAAAGGTTATAGCCGTACGATCAAACATTTCTGGTATGATCATCATTGGAAAATGGCAGCTTGCCGCAATACCAAATGCCAAATGACCGGCTGATCTTCCCATGGTAGACATAACAAACCAGTTTTGGCTGGTACGCGCATCTTCATAAGTTGTATTACCTATGCGTACACCTTCATCTTTAGCAGAATGAAAACCAAATGTTGGGTTTCTGTCAGGTAATGGTAAATCGTTATCAATAGTCTTAGGTACGTGAATATTGGCTATTGAGATACCTTCTTTTTCTAGATAACCTGTAATTCTATTGGCAGTAGAGGCGGTGTCGTCACCACCTATACTTACCAACAGTTTCACATTATTATCAATAAACAGGTTAGTGTTTAGTTTTTCGTTTTTAGGTTTAAAACGACTCATTATCAAAGTGGAGCCACCTCTACTAAAAATCCGATCCGCATGGAAGAAATCAAACTCCTTGATTTGCGGATTTTCATCGAAAATTCCTTTAAAACCTTCATGTAAACCTAAAACACGATAATTGTCTTTTAAAAATGCCTTTGCCACAGTACTGATCACGGTATTTATACCAGGAGCAGGACCGCCACCGCAGAGGATTAAAATTGACTTTTGAGACATATTTTTGGTTTTAGAGGATAAAGGATAATGTTTTTATTATCTAGCAACTCTACCAGAAGCATCACCACCCATTAGTTTCTCAACTTCAGAAACTGTAACTAGGTTGGCATCACCTTTGATCGTATGTTTTAAACAAGATGCCGCAACTGCAAAATCAAGTGCATTTTGGTCATCTTCTGGGTATTTTAATAATCCGTAGATCAAACCACCCATGAAAGAATCTCCACCACCAACACGGTCAACGATGTCGGTAATTTGATATTGACGGGTTTCGTACATTTTATTTCCATCCCAAAGAACACCGGCCCAAGTGTTATGCGATGCAGAAATAGAACCTCTTAAAGTGGTAATCACTTTTTTAGCTTTAGGGAATTTCTTCATCATTTGCTTACATACAGATAAGAAAGCTTCAGCCTTAACATCAGCACCATCTTTATGTACATCTAAACCTTCTGGGTGAATACCAAAGTGCTTTTCGGCATCTTCTTCGTTCCCTAATATAATATCGCAATATTCGGTTAATCCGGCCATTATTTTTTCTCTGTGAGCATCGTCACAATATGTCCAAAGTTTGGCTCTATAATTTAAATCCGTAGAAATGGTGATTCCTTTTGCACTTGCAGCTTTAACAGCTTCTAAGCAAACATCTGCAGCACCTTGGGAAATTGCAGGTGTAATACCTGTCCAGTGGAACCATTCTACATCTTCGAATACGGCATCCCAATCGATCATTCCAGATTCTATTTCTGAAATTGCGGAATGAGCTCTATCATAAACTACTTTACTACCTCTTGATACCGCACCGGTTTCTAAGAAATAGATACCTAAACGATCACCACCGTATACTATTTTATCTACACCAACGCCTCTTTTGCGCATTTCCATCATGGCACACTCACCAATGTCATTTTTTGGTAAACGTGTTACGAAATCTACAGGAACACCATAATTAGCTAATGAAACAGCTACGTTAGATTCCCCTCCACCATATACTACATCAAAATTATTGGCTTGTGAAAACCTTAAAAATCCTTGTGGTGCTAAACGAAGCATGATTTCACCGAATGTTACTACTTTTTTCATGTTGACTATTAAGTTTAATATGTACTAAATTATCATTTGTTTAATCGATTAACCACTTGAGCTAAAAAATAACCAAAACAGACAATTTTTGTTTACTTTAATTAAAGTCTTACTTTTGGTTAATCGATTAAACAAATATATATAAAGTAATTGAATAAAAAAAGAACAACTTTAAAAGACATTGCCAATGTTTTGAATATTTCTACGGCAGCGGTTTCCAAGGCTTTAAATGACGATACCCGTATTAGTGTTAAGACAAAGAAGGCGGTAAAGCAAGTTGCTAAGGAATTAAATTACCAACCAAATCATTTGGCAAGTGCCTTACGAAAAGGTAAAAGTAATTTGGTAGGGGTAATTGTACCAAGAACAAATAGTAACTTCTTTTCATCGGTAGTTGAAAATATGGAAGGTGTTCTTAATAAAGCCGGATACAATATAATTATTACCCAATCTAACGAATCATTCGAAAAGGAGTGTAAGAATATCGATGCACTTTTATATACCCAAGTTGATGGAATAATTGCTTCAATGGCGAATGAAACGGTAGATCTTTCTTATTATGAGAAAATAAAATCTAATGGAATTCCTTTAATATTGTTTGATAGGGGAGAGAATGACTTAAATGTGGATTACGTTGGTATAGACGATTATCAAAGTAGCCATATGATCGTAGATCATTTAGTGGGGCAAGGTTGTAAGCGCATAGCACATATTGGAGGATATAGAAGAACTAGAATTTTTAACAATAGAATACGTGGGTATGTTGATGCTATTAAAAAACATCATCTGCCACCAGATGAAGAATTACTTATAGAAAGTGGTTTGACCTTAGAGGACGGCAGGTTGCAAATTGAAAATTTATTATCTCTTAAAAACAGGCCCGACGCGGTTTACGTAGCAAGTGATTATGCCGCATTGGGTGCTTTACAGGTTCTTAAGGAAAAAGGTATTAGGGTGCCCCAAGATATTAAGTTGGTAGGGTTTGGAAATGAACCGTTTACTTCTTTGGTGACTCCTACCATTACAAGTATTAGTCAGCATAGTGCGCAAATAGGAAGGCTTGCTGCCGAAACCTTTTTAGGTTACGTTGAAAAGGAGGTTGTTGAACAAAAACTGAATAAATTAATATTGAATTCAGAACTGATCATTAGGGAATCATCAAAATAAAAGGCGTCAATGTAAATACAATGACGCCTTATTATTATAAACAGAGGTTTTATTAAATTCCTAAAGCTTGACCACCACCGATCTGTACAGTTTCGGCAGTAATGAAAGCTGCATCTTTGCTAGCTAAGAAAGAAACAACACCAGCTACATCTTCTGGCTGACCTAATCTACCTAACATAATGTTATTTGCCCAAGAAGCAAAAACTTCTGGTTTCGTAGCTTTAATTTGAGCATGGAAAGGAGTGTCAATAGTACCTGGTGATACCGCATTTGCTCTAATGCCATATTCAGCTAAATCTTTTGCCAAAGCTCTGGTCAAAGCATGAACTCCTGCTTTAGACGTACCATAGATACCAGCACCTGGTCCACCAGCTGTCCAACCTGCATTAGAGGTATAATTGATAATAGATGGGTGCTCACCTTTTTTAAGGTAAGGTATTGCAGCTCTAGAAGCAAAGAAAGCTGAATCTAAGTTCAAGGCCATAACACCTCTATAGAATTCAGTAGTCATTTCTTCAAAACGAGATCTACCACCTAGACCACCAGCGTTGTTTACCAATGTATCTATTTTACCATATTTTTCACCGATTGCTTTAATGTTTTTTGCCACCGCTTCTTCATTGGTAACATCAAATCCTAAGTACTCGGCAGTAATACCTTCTGCAGTAAGTTCTTTAATTCTTTCGGCACCAGCTTCGTCATCTATTCCATTTAAGATAACGGTGTAACCATCTTGTCCTAATCTTTTAGCAACTGCAAATCCGATTCCTCCAGTTGCTCCTGTAATTACTGCTACTTTTCCTTCTGTACTCATGCTGTTTTATATTTATTACTATTTTATTTTACTTTAAATTTTTACTTACATATTTTTTAACGGGTTCTATTTTTCTTATTAAAAATAGAACGGATAGGACTCCCAAAACAACTGCTATACAAATTGCAATAAATGCCGGAGTATAA
Organism: Maribacter dokdonensis DSW-8; assembly: GCF_001447995.1. Taxonomy (NCBI): domain Bacteria; kingdom Pseudomonadati; phylum Bacteroidota; class Flavobacteriia; order Flavobacteriales; family Flavobacteriaceae; genus Maribacter; species Maribacter dokdonensis. Next base: position 53,361 of record NZ_LDPE01000003.1, read on the forward strand.
GAATTTGCGGTAATTTTACCAACAAACCAATTCATTATCATCGGGGATACTGCAGCAACTGTGCCTGCCATACCTGCCAATGTACCAACAGATGGTCCACTGAATAAATCACTTGATAAGGTTTGTATATTTCCTATTGCAAATTGGAAACCGAAAAGAGCTAGACCTGCCAGGTATATAAAAGTCATAAAGTTGTCTTGTTTTACGAACATTATGATACCTACAAATCCTATAAGGATTAAAATTGCACCTAGAACTATGGTAGCTTTTCTGGAAATATCCACTGAATATTTTTTCATTAAATTACCACATACCATACCACCAGCAATACTTCCAATTGCCGCCATTAAGTATGATATCCACATAGTATTGGCGATTTCTTCAATACTTAATCCAAATTTATTATTTAAATAAATTGGCATCCAAGCAGCAAAGAACCACCATATTGGCTCTATAAAAAATCTACATAATAAAATACCCCAAGACTCTTTATAGCTTAGTATGGCACTTACGCTCAAACTCTTTCTTTTAGACCCTGTGTCTTCCTCTTCAATTCTATCCGATAAAATTAATTTCCTTTCCTTATCGGTTACCCAAGGGTGTTTTTCAGGTGTGGATTTGTTTAAGAATAACCAAGGAATCACCCATAAAAGACCAATTGCACCTAATATTATATAGGTAGTTTTCCAGCCAAATTGGGCGTAAAGAAATACTATAATGAAGGGCGCTATGACATTTCCAATGGAAGCACCGGCATTAAATATACCTTGAGCTATTGCTCTTTCTTTTACTGGAAACCATTCACCATTACTTTTTACAGCACCTGGCCAGTTACCGGCTTCTCCCAAGCCTAATGCCCCTCTAAATATTGAAAGCGAAACTATACCACCTGCAAAGGCATGAAGTACTGACGCTACAGACCAAACAATAATAGAAACGGTAAAGCCAAGTCTGGTGCCTATTTCATCATATAATTTGCCCGATGCAAATTTTCCAATTGCATAAGCGGCAAGAAAGATATTGAACATGAAAGCATAATCTGCTTTGTCCATACCTAAGTCTTTACCCATCTCTGGCCAAAGTAGTGCAAATGCAGTTCTATCTATATAGTTAATAACCGTTGCAATAAAAATGAGCACAATTATCCACCATCTTAAACCCTTAACTTTCATAATTCTTTATTTATTGGTTATTGCTTACCGATGAGAATAAGTGGACGTTTTATGCTGGTATATAAAAATCCTTGTATTATCATTCAGCTGGTTAATTAGGATAAATTAAATCATCCGTTTAAATATTGTAACAATACTTGTATAGCTCATTAAAATGATCTTTCATCATTTGTTTCGCTAATTGAGTATCTTGTTCTTTAATAGCGTCAAAAATGTTTTGATGCTCTTTAATTCGTTTTGGACCTTGGTCTTTATCACAAACATGATATTTCTCAAAGTTGTTGATGATCTCTGGCGTAATAATCAACATCATTCTATTTATAGTACTATTTCCACAAGCTTGGGCAATAGCTAAATGAAAAAGTAAATCTTCTTGCACGGCCTCTTCATTATTCAAGACTTTCTCTTTATAAGATTCTAAAGCCGCTTCCATTTTAGCCAAATCTTCTTCGGTTCTTCTTTTTGCTGCTAGTCTTACTGTTTTAAGTTCTAGTAATATTCTAGTTTCTACCAATGATTTAAAATCTGGATCCTCTAGAGCAAGGATATCTTTCATCATCCCTTTCATGGCAACTGGTCCTATATCTGCAACAAAGGTTCCACTTTGTGGTTTAGATTTTAATATGCCATAGAACTCAAGTTTTTGAATAGCTTCTCTAATATTATTTCTACTTACTTCAAATTTCTCTGATAGCATGCGCTCAGAAGGCAATTTGTCACCTGGCTCAAGGTTCTTGTTCAATATGAGATCCCTTATTTTAGCAATAATGGTATTGTGAAGTTCCTTATGTTCATTTCTTGTTAAGATTTCCAACTTCATAGTTCACATTTTTTAAGTTACGGAAAAAATTGGTTAACCAGATTGGTTTGTCAAATTTAAAAAAATAACTGTATAAACAAATTTTTCGCCGGTCTAATGTTCAGAACTTCTTTTGTTGTAAGGGAAAAGATGGGCTGGCTATCTCAAAAAGCCAGCCATCTTTTAAAAAACCAACTCAAACAACTTCTTTAATATGATCTATATTTTAATACCCTGGGTTTTGTGTTAGGTTAGGGTTTCTTTCCAATTCATCTTCAGGTAATGGAAGTAAATAATCATCTTCAGAGAAAAAGGGCTTTTCACCTTCTAATCCAGATGCTCCAAATACTTCATTTCCGATTCTTCTTCTAGCGATATCGTACCATCTAATGCCTTCAAAAGCAAATTCAAGTCTTCTTTCTTCTAAAACGTCATCAACTGTAACGGTACCTGTAAGATCTGCAGGTTCATCACTAGGCTCTACCACTACGGTAACACCTGCACCAGTTTGGGTTTCTCCGCCCATTCTTGCTCTTGCTCTCACTTGGTTGATATAATTCAACGCCGTTGCATTGTCTCCTAATTCTACTGCCGCTTCTGCTGCAATTAATAATACTTCGGCATAACGAATCATAGAATAGTTATGGCTAGTTGCTCTAGCGTTCGCACGGGCAAATGGTCCAGGGAAACGAGTGTATTTTGCAATGTAAGGGTTGTTTTTTGCGAATTCATGACCACTAATGTCAAATTGAGTGTAGTCAACAACAGTACCTCCAATAGATACTTCGTCATCCATACTAACCGCTCTTCTGTAATCTGCAGCATCCCATGTAGTATATACTTCTAAAGTTGGTACGGCTACAGACCATCCTCCTCCTAGGTTTCTATCGTCGCCTCTAATACCGGTCATAGGGGCTGTTTGATCATAAGCATTATCGTCTGCTTCAAAATTGTTATAATCCAATGCAAAAATTGGTTCGAGAGATGCGTCTATAGCATCAGCATTAAACAGATTTTGAAAATTAGGCTCTAATGCTAAATTATAAGTACCTGCATTGTCTATAACCTCTTGAGCTTCATTGTAAGCATTCTGCCATTGTTCCAATGTAAGATAAACTAAGGCTAAATACGAACTAGCTGCCGCTTTTGAAGGTGTTGCTCTTGATGTAACCGTTGCTGGTAACCATGTTTTTGCGTACTCTAAATCTGAAATAATATTTTCATATACTTCCGCAGCTGGTGTTCTACTGATTGATGTAGCAGCGTCAAAATCAGTAACAGGAGCATCAATATAAGGAACATCTCCAAAAAGGCGTACTAAGTGAAAATAGTAGAATGCTCTTGCAAAATAAGCTTGTGCAGTTATCGGGTTTTTTATGGAATCATCAACATCTACATCTTCAGCACCTGCAATTGCAGCATTTGCAGCGGCAATACCTTGGTAAGTTCTTGGCCAAAATTCACTGATCATACCGTTACTTGCAAGAGTTGTGAATTCATTCATTTCAACTCTTCTTGTTTCATTAGAGGCAAGACTAACCATGTCTGAACGTAACATTAACGCAATAGACAATTTTCTTCCCCAGAACTTCTCGTTTATAGCATGTGTTAACGAACCATCTACTGCCGTTTGTATATTCGCAGGAGTTTCAAAGAAACCTTCTGCTGATAATATACCTACAGGCTCTTCTTCTAGATCTGAACAGCCCATTATTGATAAACCTACCAATAATAGTAATAATTTAAATATTTTCATTTTTCTTATTTTAAATTAATTCGTTATTAAAACTTTAAATTAAGGCTCATTGTAACAGTTTTTACTGTTGGGTAGTTACCAAAGTCAAAACCTTGAGCAGTGTTAGCGGAAGTATTATTGTTACCACCAGAACCGTAGTAACTAACTTCTGGATCTAAACCAGAATAATCTGTAAAGGTCAATAGATTTTGTCCACTTAAAGATACTCTTAGGTTATCAAGACCTAACTTTTCTGAAACTTCAGAAGGAACTGTATAACCTAAAGAAATATTCTTAAGTCTTACATAACTACCGTCTTCCACAAAACGAGAAGAAATTTCTCTGTTACTGTTATTACCAACACGCGGAGTGTTTGTATCTGTATTGGTTGGTGTCCAAGCGCTATTGTAATATGCTCTTTTAGTATTTGCATCACCATTTGTTAACTGAACATTGGTCAAGTTAAAGATGTCACCACCTTGAGAACCTTGGAAGAAAATGCTTAAATCTAAGTTTCTGTATGTAAAATTGTTAGTGAAACCCCATGTGAAATCAGGGTTAGGGTTACCTATCGTTGTTCTATCTGCTTCTGTAATGTCACCACTTCCATCTACATCAACAAATAATGGATCACCTGCTACACCACCAGATAAAGTTTGTGTGCCGTCTGGTGCTGTACCGCCTTGGTATACGCCAGCATATTCATAACCCCAGAAAAGACCTACTTCTTCGCCAACTCTTAAGATATAACTTCTATCATGGCTAAAATAACTTGGTGTTGCATCAAAAAACAAATCAGCATCGTTAACTAAGCTAACTACTTCATTTTTATTGAAGGCAATGTTAAAGTCAGTTGTCCATCTAAAGTCTTCTTTAAGAATATTTTTTGTGCTTAAAGCAATTTCAAGTCCTCTGTTGTTAATTTCCCCAACATTAGCTAGAATATCATCACCTGAGAACCCTAAGTATTCGGTGATACTATTATCCGTTAATATCAAATCTTTAGTATCAATGTTATAGTAATCCAATGACATGGATATTCTATTGTTGACTAAACCTAAATCAATACCAAAGTTTGTTTGATACGAAGATTCCCATTTCAAATTAGGATTTTCTGGTTGTTCCGGTGTTACGGCACTAACAGTTTGTCCGTTACTTGAAGCATAAAGAGTTTCTAGTCTTGATAAAGATTCGTAAGCCCCAATTGATGGGTTACCGGTTACACCGTAACTAGCTCTAAATTTCAAATTGGAAATAGCCTTACTATCTTTAAGGAAATTCTCATTGGAAACTTTCCATCCTAAAGCTGCAGAAGGGAAAAGAGCATACTTTTCATTAGCAGAGAAGTTAGATGCACCATCTCTTCTTAGCGTTGCAGTCAATAAGTATTTATCATCATAATCATAGTTGAATCTACCAAATTGAGATTGGATTTCTACTTCTGATATTGAAGAATCTGGTTGTAATATATTGGTTGCAGAACCTAGGCCATAGTAAGAAAAACCATCGGAGATGAAACCGGTTGCTTCAGAGAAAAAGTTTTCTGAAACCGTTTTTTGGTAAGAGTAACCTCCTAATAAAGTTAAATTACTTTTTCCAAATTCTTTGTTGTAAGTCAAATAGTTTTCACTTAAAACACTTGTTTCTCTATCAGTATTTACAATTGCTCTTCCACTTTCACCACCTGCTGTTTGGGTTAGTAATGAAGGTAAGTATATACCTCTAGTCTGGTTCTCTGTACTTAAACCAAAAGTACTTTTAAAGCTAAGACCATCTATAATTTCATAGTTAGCATAAAGGTTAGCTCTAAAATTATCAGTTTTTGTTTCATCTATTCTCTCTGTTGCTACAGCAAAAGGGTTGTCCACAGGGTCACCTACGGTATTACCAAATGTGTACGTTCCATCTGCGTTATATACAGGCTGGTCTGGCGCATATCTTAAAGCTAATGTAATCACATCATCTCCACCGGCAGAAACTGAACCGTCTGATTGAGTAGCGGAACCATTTTTAATTCCTCTACTTCCAAAAAGGTTCATACCTAATTTTAATTTATCCGTTACTTGAGCATCAACGTTAGATAAGAATGTTAATCTTTCAAAATCAGAACCTATAATAATACCTTCTTGCTTAAAATAGTTGGCAGAAGCGTAGAAGTTAATTTTCTCGCTACCACCTGAAAATGAAACTTGGTTATTAGATGTACTACCCGATCTATAGATCAAATCTTGCCAATCTGTATCAGCTGGTCCTTGAGTATAAGGAGTGGCTACACCATTGTTAGTTCTAATTTGATTTTGATAATCGGCAAATTCACTGGCGTTCAATAAATCTAATCTGTTAGAGATATTTTGAATGGCATAAGTAGTGTTGGCTTCAATTGATAATTTTCCGCTTCTACCTTTTTTAGTAGTTACCAGTATAACACCATTAGAACCTCTTGATCCATAAATGGCGGTAGCAGATGCATCTTTTAAAACTTCCATTGACTGAATGTCATTTGCTTGTGGCATAGAAGCGCCAACAAAACCATCTACAACAACAAGTGGAGAACTACTTGCATTAATAGAGGTGTTACCTCTAATTTTAATACTGATAGGAGCACCTGGCTCACCACCATTGTTAGACTGTACAACAACACCAGCTGCACGACCTTGCAATGCTTGTTCTGCATTCAGTACAGGGTAAGCGTTTAATTCTTCTGATTTTACAGATGAAACAGAACCTGTAATATCACTTTTTTTCTGAGATCCATAACCTACAACAACAACTTCTTCAAGTTGACTTGCATCTTCAGCTAGTACAACGTCTAACGTTTGCTGGCCGTTTATAGTAACAGATTTTTTAGCGTATCCAATGTAAGAAAACTCTAAAACATCGCCGTTTTTAACGGTAATGGAATAGTTACCATCAAAATCTGTAGAAGTACCGGTTGTTGTATTTTGAATAACAACATTGGCACCGGGCACAGGCATATTTGTTTCGTCGGTAACCGTACCGGTCAGGTTGTACCCATCTTGTGCGAATAATGAAATGTTGACTAACAACATCATTATCAATGCTAATTTCGTTTTTAAATTCATTTTTGTCTTGTTATGTTAATTTAAGTTCGACTTGTTTTAAGCCTGATTAAGTCATTTAATCACTGTTTGACCTAGATTGATCTTTAATTCTTCTTGCTTATAGCATACAGTGGTAAATCATTACATAGTTCTAATGTGGAACTAAGGGGTAATCACGTTGTTAATCTTAATTTTTGTCATTTAATTAATTGAAGTTTAAGTTCGAATTTAAGTTGAGTAATGATGAAAATTTTGGTTTTCCAAACTGGTTATCCAATTTGGTTTACCAAATATATGTTATTTAATCGTTAAAAAAAGAGAAATTTACATTTTAACATCTTAGGGGTGACTTAATTTTTCTAAATCTGCTGTAAACCCTATGTAATATTGAGGATTTGGTATTTAATTAACAAATGCCAACATTTTTGAGATAATGAATTTTGAATCCATTAATGCTAGTTTTTTATCTAAAATCTGTATTTTAATTCTTAAATTTGAACGGTTTTCTACACTGAAATTTCAATTGTTTTTACTTTTTAATAATAATCCTTGAATTCAAAATATTTGATTTTCATAGGTCTTTTTGATTTTTCTAAACACATATTAAAACATGAATATGAATACTGATTTTCAGCAATATGCTTATATACCGCTAAAACAATTTTCAAACAGGGTTTGGAGAACATATGAAGGTGGCGCCTTAATCGATAAATGGAAAAAAGATTCTCCAGAGGTTGATGGGAGCATGCCAGAGGAGTGGATAATGTCAACTGTGACGGCTAGGGGCAAGGGTAGACCTGATAATGAAGGTCTGTCTATGGTCCAAACACCTTCTGGAACTTATTCTTTAAAGGAATTGGTAGCGTCTAACAAAGAACTTTATTTAGGTAAGGCTTTGGCAGATAAATTTGGCACTACCGGTGTGCTGATAAAAATGTTGGACTCAAAAGAGCGATTAACCATACAGGTACACCCGGATAAAGACTATGCTAAAACCATGTTAGATTCCGCTTTTGGAAAAACAGAATCTTGGTATGTATTGAACAAACGTGAAATAAATGGCGAAAAGAGTGTCATTTACATGGGGTTTAAAGAAGGAGTGACCCGAGAACAGTGGGAAATCTTATTTAAAAATCAAGATATTGAAGGTATGCTAGACTGCCTTCATAAAATAGAGGTGAACCCTGGTGATGCTTATATGATTTATGGCGGAGTGCCACATGCCATTGGTAGTGGGTGTTTTTTAATGGAAGTACAAGAGCCTACGGATTATACTATGAGAGTAGAAAAAGTGACTCCCGCGGGATTAACAATTTCCGATGAGTTAATACACCAAGGTGTTGGTGAGCAAAATATGCTAGACTGTTTTCATTATGATGGTTGCTCTTATGAAGAGGCGTTGAAAAGGTGGAAAGTATCTCCAAAGACAATAGACTCATCTGATAAACATACCCTGAATACAATATTTAATGAAAGCCATACAGATTGCTTTGGTTTAAGTGAATTGGATTTAACTGTAAATAGTGAACATTCCTTAAAAGCTAATGGTAGTTTTTTTGTTGCTGTTATTTATTACGGTGAGGGTACGATCATTAGTGGAGGTAAGGAGTATAGTTTTGCTCAAGGCGATGAAATATTTTTTTCGGCAGCAATAGAGGAGGTCGTTTTTAAATCAAAAATAGCATCAAAAATATTACTTTGCTATCCGCCTAAATAGTTGATATTTTCCAAATAAGTAATTGTAGAGCCGCTTGAACTTTAAGTACTTTTAATAAAGAATTTTTAGTTTTTGTTGTTCTTCAACCTTAATTCCTCCAGATTTAATAAAAGTATTGTTTGTATAGTGGTTATTCTTTTCTCCCCATAATAATGCTGCATAATCAACAGGGTTTTCTTTAAAAGTATTATTAGCTAACAAGACGTTGATAATTCCTTTTGTTTTGAGAAGAATACTACTTTTTTCAAGCTTTCCGCAGGCAGTAAAATTGCTGTTGGTAACGGTTAAATGACCGCCAATAGTTGATTCATCATATCCGTCCCTAAAGAAATCAATAACGTTTTTATCGATATTAAGAAAGGTACAATGGTCAATTAATACCATTTCCGCATTATAATCTCCTTTTAAATCTGCGGCTAGAACAATGCCATTAGAGCAATTTTTAAACAGGGTGTTTTTAAGTGTGATGTTGTTTGCAAATGAGCCTTTGTACGCTTTTATGATAAATGCAAAATTCTCTATCTTACTATTGTCTACATCCACGGAATAGGCAGATGACATGTGATCTTTTAAAGGAGAAAAAGCAATTATATGGTCTAGGCCTTTTATATGAAGGTCCTTTAACTTAAGATGTCCTTTCGGCATTATTTTAAAGGCAACACTATCGGTAGCACCTGAAAATAGTAGTTGTGCTTTATTTGTAGAATCTTTAGAACGTAGTGTGATGTCTTTATCTATAGATAATGGTTTTTCAATATGGTAAGCCGTATCTGTTAATTCAATTATATCTCCAGACTGGGCTTGCTCAATTTTACGGGCTAAATCTCCTTTAGTGGCTGTTGCTTTAATGATTTTAGGTTCATGTGTAACATTTTTTGGGGAGAACCAATCTGGTCCGTATTTGTTTTTGTCATTTACAAATTCTTCAGCAGGGGATAACTGGTTAATGGCACCTATTCTATTTTTATCTTTTCTACGAGATCCAAAAAGATCGGTTTCAATGAGCGGTACATCATTTACAATATATGTGTCGCTTAAAATAGGATCGTTAGTATCTGCAGGTATATAAAGCCATTCGTTGACCTTTTTCATCGTAAGGATACCGTTCTTTAATACATTAAATTCAGAATACGTTTCACCATTATTGTCAATAACGTTGTTATGGAATTTAATCCCATTCATTTCGCTATGGTTAATTACAGGTGAATTATCAATTCTTGTATTATAAATAAGATTATTGGTTACAATAGTCCTAATTGGTGGTGCGGATCTAATTTCACTGGCAGGCAATACACTGGCACTTTCTATATTTTCTCCAATTCCTATTTGCCAAGGTGATTTGCAGTCTATCCAAGTGTTATTGGCTATGACTACATCAGATACTTGTAGGTAACGGTTCAAAGGTGTCATGGGAATACCGTTCATAATAGCAAGTGGAGACCTGAATTCTTGCCCTTTAATTTTATAGAAGTAATTATTGGTAATAGAATGTCCGGAGTTCACTACCCTTATACCACCATAAAAATCAGAATCGTCGCCCCCAATAAAAATGTTTCCGTTTACTTTGGCATAATTACTATGTCTTAGTACTAAAGACCCCTCAGATTTGTAAAAAATATTTCTATTGAAAATATTAAAATTGGTTTTATCGGAGATGATTTCCACCTCCCCATTACAAGCTTCAAAATAGTTGTGGGATACATTCACATAACCAGGGGCAAAACGGGTTTTGCTATCGCCAATGCGTATGGTTTCCGCTCTTGGTCCACCCTTTCTAGGGCGCGGTCCAAAATAATTATGTGTAATTTGATGGTGGTTGTTTATATGCTGGTTTCCTGTAAAGAAAACCCGTAAAGTCTCTCCGTCATTAGATTTTCCGGAGACAAAGTTGTGGTCAAAACTGTTGTGCTTGCCATAAAATTCTATCCACCTATCATTAGTGTATCTATTGGGTTGGTTAAAATCTTTTATAACGGTATTGGTTACTCGGCAGTAATTGGCAACACTGTCTTCATTGATCATAAACCGTATGATAGAACTATTAGGTGAGTAACCATTTCTAAAATAGAGTCCGCTAACGTGTAAATGTTCACCTCCCAAATGTAGGTATGAATTGCCTTCTAGAAATACTTTGCCCGGTGTTTCTGCACTCATTGAGATAGGCTTGTCTTTGGTGCCGTAGCCGTAGAAGGTAATTCCGGTATTTTTCCAAATTCCATTAGAAAGTATAATGTTATCTCCTGGTTTGGACTGCTCGATAGCGTTCTTTAGTTCCGTGGCATTTTCAACATAAATGCCGTTATTTCCGATATTCTTTTTACATGATGCCAGAAGGGATAACATGGTTAATACCAGAGATATGTATTTCATAAGATTAAATATTCAATTGTAGTGTAATTTGAACGTGTTATTGAATAAAATCAATAAATCCGTTTAAGGCTACATAAAGCATATAGCAATTGAAAATGAAGGTGGCACCTAAGGCAAGATTCATCCACAAGCTAATTTTATGTTCTTTCATAACCGTTTCTTTATTTAAAAGAATAAGTAAAAACAATGTGATCAATGGCATTACAAACGGACTCAAAGCTTGCGAGGCTATTAAGATCCATACTGGTTTACCTCCTAGAACAGGAACAATTAGACCGGATAACGCCACTAAAACAACTATAAGTTTATAAAGCGGTTTTTTCATGTCACGCTCTGTATTGGTGTAATCTGCCACCAGCCATGGGAAAAGAAGTAGGTTAGGGAATATGGAAGATAAACCTGCCCCAATAATACCTAGTGTGAACAGGGTTAAGGCAAAATCTCCAGCCCAAGGTCCTAAGGCATGCATCATGTCAGTTGCATCATCTACCGGTGCGCCTTTAAAATATAATGTTCCGGTAGCACTGATCATAATGGCAAGACTTATAAAGAATGTCATGATCATAGATGACATGGCATCTTTATTTTCAGTCTTTAAATCCTTTAAACCCCAATTTTGTTCTTGAACCAAAATACTTCTAGAGGCTAAACATACACCAGCCATTGTGGTGCCTACAATACCGGCAATAACTAATCCGTTATTATCCCCTTTAGGTAACTCCGGAAAAAATTCGGTGATAGAGGTACCTGCTTCATTAACGACCATAAAACTGGTTATAATGAAGGCTAGCGCCATAAAACCGACCATTATACTCATTGCTTTTATAAAATTTTCGTGTTTTCCGGTCCAGAAAAGAGCAATAAGCAATGCAATAAAGAAAATGGATACCATAGGACCGTTAAGGAAAGAGATTTCTGTTTTTACCGAAATCCATTCCATGGTAACTTCTGCTACAACACCCATTACACCTATACATGAAGAAACTATAGAGACGAGTAGGGCAGTAATTATAAATATAGTTAATGGCTTACCAAATGTCTTTTTAAAATTGAACATTAAGGTGTCTCCAGAAACTATGGTCAATTTACTTATGGCTACAAGAAGAAAATATGTAAAAAAGCATGATAGTAATAATGCCCACGATAGGCTAAGGCCATATTTGGCACCGGAAACCACCATAGAGGTTACGCTTCCTGTTCCTACTACATAGCCAATAATAAAAAAAGCTGGACCAAAATTTTTAAGGCTTCGTTTTATCTTTCCTAAAAGGGGTAAATTGTTTGTTGCCATTATCTTTTGGTTCAGCTTTTAAATTGATATTCGTTATCGCTATGAAAACGAATTAAAATGGTACACTACATTCGTAACAATTTTAATATTGATGCCTTTGGCAAGGGTCATAAAAGGGGGTGTAACCAATGCAAAATGTAGCGTTAATTGAAATATGTATCTTAATTATTTTTTGTCACCAAAGTAAGATGGACCCTCACCTGTTAAGAAATCTTCTCTTACAGGGCTGAAAGTATCAATAAGTTCTCCTTCTTCAAGGCAAACTGCGCTATGTAGTAAATTTGGCTCAATATAAACACCGTCTCCCGCTTCTACAATTTGTTTTACACCGTCAATTTCAAATTCGAATTTTCCTGACACACAATAAGTAGCCTGTGTATGAAAATGTTGATGTGGAGCCCCTAGTGCTCCTTTGTCGAATTTAACTCTTACCATCATAATTTGGTTGTCATAGCCTAAGAATTTTCTTGATACTCCGCCACCAAGAACTTCCCATTCCATATCTTTTGCAATGACATATTTTTCACTAAATCTTTTCATAATCTATTTCTGTTATTATTTGTTAAAGTGATAAGAACCTGACCATTCATAATTCTTATCGTTAATTTTTAATTTATGTTCAGCTTCCTTAGAGTTGTTTGTATTGGCTATAATGAATAGGCTTGTTTCGTTATTAACAGCTGTAATCTCAATGGCAGTATATGCTGCGGTATCTACTACAACTTTCAATTCTTTGATGTTACTGTTAGAGTTTATGGCTAATTCCGAAACCGGACTATAACTACCATGAGATTCAATTGTAGAAACAAACAATGTATTGTTGGTGTCTTTTCTACGTAAAATTACACCTGCTTCTCTCCTCAAATTAAATTCTGGATCGTTGGCGCCAATTCTAACCAATTTTAATTCATCATTTGGTAATGTAGCTGATGTCATGGTGTAAAATCTACCATTGTCCAGCCAACTGAACTTTGTGTTTTCGTTATTTGTCATTCCGGTACCTTCTGACCATAAATGTTGGTAGCCGTTACGTTCACCTAAAGGTTCAAGGGTATTGGGGATTTTATAGTCTACATTGGTTTTTACTACTTGTCCCATAAAATAGAATGGAAGGTCATATTGGTTTGTACTGTCCGATGTCACTTTTAGAATATCCAACATAAACGGTTTTTCAAATCCATCTTGTTTAATGATGGCCATGGTCCTTTGCATTTTTGTTCCAGGATAGGCATTTGTTTCTGTAGCACTAACAATTTGAATATTTTCTTGAGAGCTATCAAATAGGTATAAATTTGGGTGATACTTGCTACCTATATCATATTTTCCTTGGTAATGAGACTGTTCATTTTGAACCAGCGTGTTATGCGCAACGGTTTGTTTTGCCCAAGTTTTGTTCTCTTTTAGATAATTTCCACCGCCTTTTTGTTCAATATTTACAAAACGTGCCAATCCGTAATCCTGTAATACTTCATCTCCATTTTCATAATAAGAATATGAGAGTTTATCATAATGACCGTGACTAGATCCTTGAGAAGCATATTTAAAAACAAGCTCTAATCCATCGCTTCTTAGAATTCCCACACCACCTTGTTTGCCTTCTGGTCCATCAGACAGGTTGATGGATTTTTTTTCAAAAGGCTCCGCTTTTCCATTCTTAACACCTAAGGCAACGGCAAGTCCGGTATCATCTAGCAAAACTTTGTTCTGTTTAGCGGCAATACTTAAAAGACCAGGATCTTGATTGCCAAAATAATAAGAAATATCTACGGCTGTAACCAATGCGTTATTATAATAGGACATTCCTTTTTGACCGTCGTTAAGGGGGAAGAAATCACCGTCTGCATCAGATAAATTTAGAAGTGCATCTATAGATTTTAACAGTACGCCGTCTTTGTATTCAAAAATTTTAAGTTCAGGTTTTACGTTATGTAATCCTTCCGCAAAAATTAGAAATGGATACATGGCATAACGTTGATAATATGGACCTTCGTTATAATAGCCATCCGGGGAAAATGGTTCTTCTATGTTTGCTAAAAATCCTGCCTTACCATCCTTATTTAAGAAACCGCCATCATCATCTTTTGCTGTCTTATCTAAACTGACCCCTTTTATGCCATATAAGGCGCGATCAATCAATTCTTTATCGTTCATGACCAAGCCTATCATACCTACGGCGGCATTACCCCACGTGCTGTGGTTGTGTACTCTTTGATAGAATTGCGGACTATCTACGGATATATGGTCGGCAAAAGGTCTAAAAAGATTTTTTTCAAGTTTCTTTCTTTCGGCTTTATCCAAATAATCATAAATGCAATCATATGCCTGACTAACATAGACCAGCCAATTAGAGTCATTTAAACATTGCCAAAATAATTTACCTCTTGCGTACGACCTTGTTTTAGGGTGTAAGGGTAAGGTCTTGTACATTGCTTCATATTGCATAAGCATGTCTTTTACATATTTGGCATACTTTGCATCATCTAAAATTTGATAGAGAACACCTGCTTGCTGCATGACCACCATATTACGTTTATGACGTTCATGTGTATAACCACCAGAATAATCTTGTGGCACCGGAGTGTCAATACCTAGTGCAATCTCTGCATCAACCTCTTGTTTTAACTTTTCTAGCGATGCATCAAAGAGGGGAACATTACCCAGTTCTGCCCGTATATTTTGAACGCCGGCTTTGGTAAGAATCAAGCTGGGGTGCTCTTGGGCCATTGTGCTGAAACAAAGAAAAATGCAGCAAATAATTACTTGTATTGTTGTTATGTTTTTGGTCATTCTTGTTGTTAATTTTTAATAAGACCTAAGTCTTTGCCATCGGTACCTTTACCTTTTAAAGGGGAGTCTGTACTTAATGAATAATTGCTACTTTCTTTAAAATCAGGGGTAAGTTGCCACTGATTTTCTACATGATATTTTTGATCTCCGGTAACGATCAGTTTTTCTGAATTGCTTAAAGCGTTGTTAAGAACTTTTACAATAGGTTCACCAACTACCAAATGCATGTTTATGGCTTTACTGTCCTTAAAAATATTGTTCTTGATATCAATTTCCTGCACGCCGTATAATGAAAGGGTAGCTTCATATTTGTTCTTTTTGCCATAACCTACATGGTCAAAAACGTTGTGTTCTACTTCTAAGAACGGACCAAAAGTACTTTCATCTTTACCGCCTCTGTATAATCGTAATGCAGCGCCCTGTAAATTATTTATAGCGTTATTTTTCATTATAAAATACTCTACATTATATGCGCCAATGTCATCTGTTTCTTTGTCCAATGCGGCAATACTTCCAGAAATATTCTTAAAGCTAGAGTTCTTTATGCTAATGGTATCGGCAAAAGTTCCTTTAGAAACACGTAGTACATCAAACGAGTGGTTGACAACCATATCTTTGAATTCACACTTTTCTATAAACAGTTTGTAATTATCTATCATACTGGTTTTGCTGGTACTTATTACAGCGTTACCTGCGTAATCCGGAGATTTTGTACCGTCAAAAGTGATGTTTTCCAGTGATAGACTACCACCGTTCTGTATTTCAAAAGCCATCATTCTTTCAAAGAGAATAGTTGCTTTTTCACTACCTAGTGTTTTAAAAGTAAGTGGATGGTTAATGTTAACCGCTTTGGTCAGTAAATAAGTACCACCATCTTCCAATACAATAATATCACCAGGTTTTGATGTTTTTACCACCTCGTACAGGGTGTTAATGCCAGCTTCAACATTGATCACGTTGCCAGAGTTTAAGGTCACGTAATTATCAGTTTTAGAATACCAGGTTGTACCTGTATTTTCTTTAGTTGCAATTTTAGGACTGATAGATACTTTCGATTTGATTTTATTAGAAGTAGGAATCAATAATCCGTTCTCGTCTTTTACCAGTTTAATTTTGGCATTTTTAAACCCTTCTTCTATAGTGGTTTCAGAATGTTCACCAAGAATATTATTTTTAAAAGTAATGCCGCTAATATCATCATCAATGGTGAAAACATCTTTTTTGCTTTCATTATAAATGATGTTCTCTGAAAACTCTGATGTCCTTGGAGCCTGACTTCTTTCTTCGTCGCTGCCTGCACCAAAAAGAATATTATCACAATTTACAAATGTGTTGTTGTTTACTTTAGAATCTATAACAGGTACATATCTATTAGGAGGTGAGTTTGGTACACCGTTCATCATAACAAAAGCACCTCTAAAACGATAGCCGGTTAAGCCAATATGGTAGTTATTTATTACGGTTTGGCTTTCATTGATTACACGAATGCCACCAGTGCTAGGTTTGTTGTTTCCTATGAACACATTGCCATCCACTAAGGTTTCATTACCATGGCGCATAGTCAATGTGCCGGTACATTCAAAGAAAGTATTATACTTGAACGTGTTATTACAAGACTTGTTCGATATAATTTCATGCTCCCCATTAGTTCTGTCAAAATAATTGGATTCAACCAATGTGTTGGATTTTTCCAATGCATGGTGGCTGGTTCCAATTCTTAAGGTCTCGCCTCCGTTATTACCGTACGTAGGGCGTGGTCCAAAATAATTATGGTCAATTTGGTGGTTATTGGCTCTACTATCTTCAGTATCTAAACCAACGATCATGGTAACGCCCAAGTTCTTTTTTCCAGCAATGTGATTGTGGTCAATTCTATTGTTTTTTCCGAAAATGGTGATCCAATAGTCCTGTACTTGACGTTCTGGGTTGTTGTAGTTATCGATTACACATTCGGTTAACCGGCAATTATTTGCCATTTTTTCCCTACTCTTTCTAAATGAAATTACAGCATTGGTAGGGGTGTGGCCATTTTTAAAAACCAAGCCCTTGACAATTAAATGATCTCCGGCTATTCTAAGGTTAGATTCACCTGATAAAATGACTTTACCCATTTCTTCAACAGTAAGTGTTATGGGGTTTTCTGCCGTGCCGTTCGCTTCAAAAAGTAATTCAGCATCTGTCCATACTCCATTGGCGAGTACAATACTATCACCAGGTTGTACTTGTTTTAGTTTAGCTTCAAACTCTTCTACGGTATGCACAAGGTTAGAGGATGGGCTTGGCGTAAAGGAGAATACCAAACAAAGACATAAAATTGAAAATAATAGATGATGAAGTTTCATAAAGCAAAACTGGTTAACCAAATTGGTTTACCAAAAATAAGGATATTTGTAAGACTAGCAAATATTTAACATATTATAGGTGTTTTTAATTATGTATTGATAAATAATGCCTTGGTCAATTACCAATTTCGTAATATTTAAATTTTGAAATTCGGTCGCTGATTTTCGTGATTTCTCCAATAAAATTTGTTCACTAAATGCCTTATTGTAAATTGGTTGAATAGGGTTATTATAGAGGGCGATGCTATTATAATTCCCAAGTTTCCCCTGGTAGTAGGGTTTTGGTTTCTTCAGGAGATTTTAATTTTGAAACCGTAAAAGAATTTTCATCCGCACTAGTAAAAGTGATTTGATATGTATTTCCAACTTTTTGAATGATAAAATCCGCATTTTTGGAAGTTCTCACGCTCAGTTCTTTGAACAAGATATTATTTGCATTAAAGAAATAAGCCGTGTTTTCTTTGCTGATGATGGTATAGACTGCATTTTGAATTTTGGAAAGAGATGCGTTTATGTTCCATTCGTTCAAATTTAACGTTTCACTAGTCTCATCAATTCTGTTGTCATAGCCTTCGTACGGATATATAAGGGTCAAAAAGCTAAAATTCTTCTTATTCAATTTAGAAACTTGAGACCAATTTTTTCCTCTGCTGCCAGAAGTGATTACGGTATCTGTGGCATATAATTGTAAGATGTCATGTCCGCTAGCGTCAGGTGCGGTAGCCCGTAAAAGATTGGATCCATTTTCATTTGTATAATGTCCTTGCCAAACTTGTTTGTACTCATGTTCTTGATCAGAGGAAAAGTTGTCTTTCACGATCCAAAAATCATTTTTTACAGAGATGACCTGTCTTGAGTAACTAACACCTAGGTTGTCAAAACCATCATGCTTTCCAATGAACAGGTCATAATCTTTGTGCGTGGTCCAATTAATAACGGTTGGCTTTGGCAAATTACCAAATTTGCCAAAGCCACTGCCTCCTTTGTTAGAAGTCCATTGTTTTCCCTGTAGCTCGTTATCTACTAAAGCCACATTCTTAACCATGGAGTTCTTGAATAATTCAAAATCTTTCAGCGAATATCTAACCTGATAATTTGGTAGAATGGCATGACCGTTTGCCATGGCTTGTATGCCTAGCATATCTCCATGTTGGTGGTCTGGTTTGTCCTCGTCTAATCCGGCACTAATCATCATCATTTTATCATTTGCATTCCATCCTTCACGCATAACGTAATAGTGAGTGTCCGTTAGTGCAAGAGATCCATAAGTAGGTTTCTTACGTTCAATATTTTGCAATAAATTCAGCTGATTTTGATTTAAGAACCAATACATTCTATCATCTACATTATCCGAGGCAAAATACCCAAACTCAGGATTTTCAAATAATAAATATCCAAGGGTCATAACCTTTGATATATCATTGGTTTCTGCCCAAGGAATTTCAGTATCATCTTGTAATACAGGTGCACTTTTATCTGGGTAAGCTATTTTTGCCAATGTAGAGAATAAGCCCTCAAGCTTGTTCTTCCAAGAAGTATCAATAGTTATGTTGTTGATCTTAGCTAATTGGTATACGTAATAATAATTATTGATGTCGCTCATATGGTAATGAACAGAACGTTCAAATTGAAATCCGTCATCATTGATTTCCTTATCCAAATGCTCACTAAGGCGCTGCATTGCTGTGTTGTACCACAACTCTGTACCTTCAAAATCCCTCAATAAAATAGATAACATTGCCAAAGCCGACATACCTCTTGTTTGATGGTTACCTGGTTGAAACTCTTGGTTTCTTTCGTAAAGGTGTTGCCCGTGTTGTAAAAGGGTAGCTATTGTGGTTAATTGGTCCCTATCTGAATATTCGGCTTCGTTCAAGATTAAATTATGGATCCACAACCAATTCAGTATTCTATATCCGGATCTAAATACCTCATACACTCCGTTACCATCTTCAATTTTTTCATAAGCTCCACTTTCAAGTGCGGTATTTAAGGAGCGCATTTGAGTTTCAAAATATTGAATGTGTTTTGGGTCTCTATCCTCATTAAAATAGGTGAGAATAATATCTGCCATTTTGTGCTGTCTGGCTAAATGGCGTAGCGCGTAAGCATTTACTTTATCTCCGTTTAAATAATTAAAAGGCAAAACCCATTGGGTAGAATCAGCGTATTTTGAGATATGGTCTTGTGCCCTGCTCTTGTGCTCCTCAAAATTATGATACTTCTCTTTGTAAAGGGCTAGTCTATTATCAACAGTGCGGTAATCATAGAAAAAACGTTCTGTAAACTTTCTTCTAAAATAGGCTGCCAATTGTTTTTCCGTAATGTTGTTTTCTTCAGAAAACTCAGCTTTTGTCTCGGGTTTAAGAACAGTGGCAAGTTCATTTACACCTAAAACGCTATCTGAGGAAATATGTTGAGCACATAGCATTGTTGAAAATCCTATAAGGAAAAGGGCTGCCGTATTTTTCATATTTTAATATGTTAATACATTAGTTTTAATGGCAAATTCTCTTGTACCACCAATTCCCCAGAATTTTTAATTTCATTACCAGAAGCATTATTGTTTTTGGCTCCCCAAAGACGTGCAACAAGTTTTACAGGATTATCTATAAACTCATTGTTTTTAAGGTGTACATTGATAATCCCGTAGGTATTCAGTAGTAATCCTTCTTCAGCTTTTGAGCCACAATGCGTAAAAGTGCTATTGGTAATGATTAGATTACCGCCAACGGTAGATTCATCATAGCCACCTCTGTAATAGTCGATTACATTGCTGGTTACACCATCAAATGTGCTGTTGTTAATGGTTATGTTTTCTGCATTGTATTCTCCTTTGTCTTCAGTTTCTTCAGATAGTTCAAGTCCGTTTGTACAGTTTAATACCGATGTAGATTCAAAAGTGATATGTTCTGAGAAGGAGTATTTAAAGGCTTTTAGAACGTAATCAAAGTCAGAAATAATACAGTTTTCAACAGTAAGATTATATAAGCTGGACATGCTTTCTTTTAAACTAGCAAAAGCGTATTGTTCTTTTTGACCATTTAAATGAACATTTCTAAGCATAAGTTCGCCTTTTGGGTGCATTTCAAAAGCAGGAGATTTAGATGCTCCACTATATTGTATGGTGGTCTTTGAGTTGTTTGAAGGACCGGTAATAACTATTTTTTTATTGATTTTTAAGGGGGAATTTATCTCATAACGATCGGCAGATAGTACAATGGTATCCCCACTATTTGCAGAAGACAAAGCGCTTATAAGTGCTGTTGTGTTGGCAGCGGTATGTGTTTTGGTCAAAGAGTTTTTAGCGGTGTCTTTGTTGTACCAATCTGGTCCATATAATGAAATATTCATCATATCACTTTTGTCAGATGGCTTTTCTACAACTGCGCCAACCATGTTGTGATCAGCTCTGGGACTACCAAAAAGATCTGTTTTGATCTGGTCAAATTCAAAGCCGTGGTACAGCTTAAAATCGGGCATTGTTTTTTCGGGCATTAATATATCTCCTTTGGCAACCGTCATAGCAATATCTTCTTGTATGAGTCCGTCTACCGTTTTGAAAATGCCGCCTTGGTTGTTGATCATATTGCTCTTGAACAAAATACCATCTATAGAATCATGGGTGACTATAGGTTGTTTGTCCGGTGTTTCGTTATAGATTAGGTTATTGGCTACTATGGTACGTATAGGGGTTGCCGATCTTATCTCTGATTTAGGTAGTATGTCTTTTTGGTCAACATTGGATCCTACGCCAAATTGCCAAGGAGACACACAGTTTACCCAAGAATTATTAGCGACAACGACATCTGTAACCTGTAAATATCTATTTAATGGAGATTTAGGAATTCCGTTCATAACAGCCAATGGGCTTCTAAACGTTTGTCCGTTCAAGTTATAAAAGTAGTTATTGGTCACCCAATGACCCGTACCTATTAGCCTTACGCCACCAATTTGGTCAGATTTTTCATCACCAATAAAAATATTACCATCTACAATACAGTAGTTACCATGTCTGGTAACCAATGATCCTTCACTTTTATAAAATACATTGTTTCTAAATTCATTGAAATTTGTTTTGCTAGAGATAACCTCTACCTCGCCATTACAATGATCAAAAAAGTTGTTGGCTACCAAGGTATGGCTAGGAGCCATAGATGTAAAACTATTACCTAGTTGAATGGTCTCTGCACTGGGACCACCTTTTGGAGGTCTTGGTCCAAAATAATTGTTGGTAATCTTATGGTAATTTTTGATGCTGTTGTTTCCTGCTAAATCTATTCTAACTGTTGGTCCTCTATTTGATTTTCCTGCAATATAGCAATGGTCAAGCTCATTATGTCTTCCTCTAAAACGAACCCATAAATCCGTCATGTTCCTTTGCGCCTTATTAAAATCGGTTATAGCGCTATTGATTACTTTGCAGTGATTGGCTACTGTATCCTGATCAATACCAAAATCTATAACGGCATCTGTTGGAGAAGCTCCATTAACAAAATGTAAACCATCTACAATAAGATATTCACCACCAATTTTAAGGTCAGATGTTCCTGTGATTTTAACCTCTCCGGGGGTTTCGGCTTTTAAGGTGATAGGGTTCTGTTCGTTGCCGTAGGCCACAAACTTAATGTTTACATTTTTCCAATCACCATTGGTCATAACAATTTCATCACCAGGTTTTGCATTTGCTAATGCCGTATTTAGCTCACTGATATCCTTTACGGTAATATTATTTACGTTGGTCTTTTTACCGCAAGAAATTAGGAGTAAGACGGCAGCTAATAGTGTAAAATACTTTTTCATTATAACGGGGTTAATCTTGTTCTATAAATGTAATGTGACAGGTGTATGTTATTAGTTGTGATTTGACATTAGATTTAATCGTCAAAAAATAGGTCAATTTATCAAAACTGGTTAACCAGTTTGGTTGACCAAAAATACATATATTTGTAAGACCTCCAAATTTTTAACATTAAAACTGGCAGTAAAACAATTTTAAGTAGGTGAAAATGAGAAATGATAATAAATCGATATCAAGAAGAGAATTCGCGAAAAAATCTGCTAGTGCCTTGGCAGGCATACCGTTACTACATATAAATAATTCTTTTTTTCCATCATTAGCTACGAGTGAAGGCGAATTGGAAATCAATCTGTTCTCCAAACATTTACAATTTTTGGATTACAATGAAATGTCTGCACAAGCGGCAGAAATAGGATTTAATGGATTGGATGTAACCGTACGCCCAAAAGGTCATGTATTGCCAGATAATGTTAAAAACGATTTGCCTCGCGTAGTAGAAGCAATGAAGAAGTACGGGTTAAAACCACAAATGATGACCACTAACGTTTGGGATATTTCACAACCAAATGAGTTGAATGTATTACAGACCGCAAGTCAATTAGGTTTTACACATTATCGTACCGGTTGGTTATCTTATCCTGAGGAAAAAACCATAGATGAAAGTATGGAGGAGTTTGCTGATCAAGCGAAGAAGTTGGCAGATGTAAATAAACAATTACGTTTGGTTGGTTGTTATCAAAACCATGCGGGTAATCATGTAGGTGCCCCAATTTGGGATCTGCCACCTATTTTTGCCAAGTCAGATACTAATTTTCTCGGTTGTCAGTATGATATTAGGCATGCCATAGTAGAGGGAGGTAAAAGTTGGGAATTAGATTTAAGGCGTATTCGGCCATTCATAAAATCTTTGGTCATCAAAGATTTTAAGTGGGGTCTAAAAGATGGTGTATGGCAGCCGATCAATACCCCTTTAGGTGAGGGAATGGTAGATTTTGTACATTATTTCTCTATACTAAAAAAGTATAAAATTAAGGTGCCTATGTCATTGCATTTAGAATATGATCTTGGTGGTGCGGAACATGGTGCAACAACCATAAAAATGGATAAAAAAGAAGTATTCGCTAAAATGAAAAAGGATTTAACCTTTATCAAAGAAGCATGGAAAAAGGCGGAATATTAAAATTATTGAAGAAGCAATTATGACCAAAGTATCAACATCTACAAAAAACAAATTAAAAAAAGTAAGTACCGCTACTGTAGCAACATGTCTTTTTAAAAAAGGATTGAAAAATCAATTTATACAGCATGTTAAACCGTTGAAATTAGGAAGGCCTACTATGGTCGGCGAAGCGTATACTCTGCGTTATATACCGGCAAGGGAAGATCTTAATCCAATTTCAGTATTTAGAGACCCAAAGCATTTGCAAAGGGTAGCAGTAGAGCAGTGTCCAGAAGGTGCTGTTTTGGTTATAGATAGCCGCCAGAATGCAAGGGCGGCATCGGCAGGGTCAATATTGGTAACAAGGTTAATGGTTCGTGGGGTATCTGGAATTGTTACCGACGGCGGTTTTAGGGATTCTGCGGAAATTGCGGATCTGGATTTTTCATCCTTCCATAATAGACCATCGGCACCTACAAACCTTACCCTGCACCAGGCAATTGCTATAAATGATCCGATCGGTTGTGGTGATGTTGCGGTATTTCCTGGAGATATTATACTGGGTGATGATGATGGTGTAATGGTTATTCCTGCACATCTTGCAGATGAAGTAGCCAATGAATGTTTAGAAATGACCATGTATGAAGAGTTCGTAATGGAAAGTGTACAGGCAGGTACGCCTATTATCGGGCTTTATCCTATGGTGAGCGATGAAGCAAAAGCCAAGTTTGAAAAGTGGAAAGAGAAGAAAGAATAAACGAAATTAACATAGATTGAAAACAGAAAAAAAGTGATTTGATTCTTAAGAATTCAAATCACTTTTTTTGTTGCGTGCTATTATAACAAAGCGCAAATTTTTATTCTCCACCTCTGGCAGGATAATCATTTTTGGTAACGTAGTCAATTGCGTTTAAAATATCGTCCCAGTTAGGTCTTGCAAATGGCATGGTCTGTATGGCACTTGCATATAAAGTATTATCTGGTCGAATTAAAAACAATCCTGGTTCTGAAAATTCATCTGGCTCTTTGTCAGATGTTTTTTTAGAAACATATAGCCCCCATTCCCTTGCGGTTTCAATAGGTAAATTATAACCAACGGGTAGCTCAGGAATATTCCATTCGTTACCAGCCTTTTTTGCTCTTTCTTCACTATCGCTACTTATGGCGATTAAATGAACACCTCTATCGCTAAAATCCTTTAATTTTTTTGTTAGGGCTTCAAGGTAGTTTTTACAAACGGGGCAATGTAGACCTCTATAGAAAACAAGCATTGTAAATGCTTTACTATCTTGATCATACAAACTCCATTTTGTATCATTGATCAACGGCAATTTTAACTCAGGTACTTCTTGCGTAGGTTTTATCATAGTAATATTATTTTATAATTAGTATTGTATAAAGGTACAAGGGGCTTTGCTCAAAAGTTTGTTGAATAGCTTATAGAATTGATGCAATACATGAATGAAAGCCGTAGCTACTTACTGATTATTAGCTAACCATTCTTCATACTTTGCATATTGGCCACTAGAAAGAATTTCTTCTAATTGTCGGGTACGTTCACTTTCAATACTTCCTAACATTTCGCCACTTGGTGTGTTGGCCTGTTTAGTTTTAAATCTGTTCATGGCAGCGGTAAACGTACTTATTTGTTCGTTGCTCATTTCCAATTTTGTGAACATATCAGCATATTCATCTCTAATGGTAGTTGTGCTACCTTTTGCCATAACGTTGTTCATGGCACCTGTTGAGCCATTAGCTTGTGCGGCCGTGTTTTGCTGATCAATAACCGATGTGTTGGAGGCTTCAGAATTTGTATTCGCAGTTGTTACGTTTTGTTCAGTACTTACCTGCTCGGTAACGGTTTCTGTTTGATTTGTTGAAGTCTGTTTTGTGCTTGAGCATGATGCTAATATCAAGGTCAATGCTGTAGTTATACCTATTGTATTTTTCATAATCTTCATGTTTTAAGAGTGTTACTGAAAATTATGGTATATATGTAAATACTATAGTCGCTATAAAAAATAAAATTGACCCTACAGATTTAATTTAGAAGATTAGGTACTAAATAGTGTTAAGATATTTATTTTTAATATAATTGTAAGAAAAAGATGTCTTTTTGTTCCCTCGCTATGTTAAAGATATTGTTGTAGAATTTAATAATTAGACACCGGTTTTTATGTATAATTTGGTTTATAGATCTATTGCCAAAACACTGAATGCAACCCAAATAAATGAAATACTCAATACCTCAAGAGATTTTAATTTTAAACATGATATTACGGGTTGTTTAATATATCATGATGGAATGTTTATACAGTATTTGGAAGGGGAAGCAGAAGTTGTATTGACATTGTTCGAAAGGATAAAGGTTGATAAACGACATCATGAGGTAAAGCTGCTCTCTGAGGGAAATATCTATTCTAGGGAGTTTGATACTTGGAGTATGGCATTTCTATCGGATGAAATACCTAATGAGGCATTTGAATATATAAAGCTTATGGTGGGTTCTAGTGGTGAAGATGAAGAAATGCACGTGATACCAAACCCCACTACCAAGAAATTTTGGTTGGCGGCAAAGAACTTACTTAACAGCCTAGAGCAGCGAGCCTAGTTAAATGTAGCGGGTGTGCCCCTAAGTCTCTTAAATTGCTCGTAGGCTTTGTCCACTTTATCTTTAGAAGCTTTTTTAAATTCAGTTTCGGTAACCTTGTAATGTGTTTGTACACTATCCAATTTAACGCGCATTCTATGTAAGACCTGGGCATAATCGGTATTCATGATCAAATTCATTTTTTCATTTGGGTCTTTTTCAAGGTCGTATAACTCCCAAGTATCTATATCATCATAAAAATGTATTAGTTTATAACGTTTTGTTCGTATACCGTAATGCTTCTTCACCATGTGAAATGCGGGGTAATCGTAATAATGATAGTAAACCACATCTCTGTAATCGTCTTCGTTAAGTGTCCCGTTCAATAATCCGAAAAAAGATTCTCCTTGCATGTCTTTACTTAAATTGGAAAACCCGGTAAGTTCTAAAAAAGTAGGCGCGAAATCTAGATTTTGCACCATGGCATTGATTTTGGTTCCTGGTCTTATGGTCCCAGGTAGCTGCATTAGTAGTGGTGTTTTAAAAGATTCTTCATACATAAAACGCTTATCGAACCAACCATTTTCACCCATCCAAAAACCTTGATCGGAAGTGTAGACCACTAGCGTGTTTTTGTCAAGACCGCTTTCTTCCAAATAATCAAGAATTTTGCCGACACCCTCATCTACTGCGGCAATAGTTGCCATATAATCTTGAAGGTAACGCTGACCCTTCCAGATGGCCAAATCTTTACCGGTTAAGTTAGCTTTATGAAAATCGTTGTTTTTATCTAAGTAAGCGGCGTTCCAAGCGTCACGCTGTTTTGGGGTCATTCTATCAAAGTCCGTGGTCCATGGATTGTTATGGAGTTGTGTGCTCCCAAAAGATTTGGTCATTTTTAAATCATGGCCTTCGTACATGTCATTATATATGGTCTGTAGTTGCTCTTTAGAAGCCCATTGTTTATTAAAATCAGGAAAATAACTATCGGGTAATGGAAATTGTATAGAATCGTAAAGGTTTGCATGTCTCAGTGCGGGCATCCAATTTCTATGCGGGGCCTTATGCTGTACCATTAAAAAAAATGGAAGAGAATCTGTTCGGTCCTGTTGCAGCCACTGTAAGGCATCATTGGTAATAATATCGGTAGCATAGCCTTCTATACGGGTTGTATCGCCATGTTCAATAAAATCAGGATTATAATAGTTTCCTTGGTCTACAATAATTTTCCAATGATCAAATCCTTCTGGATAACCATGTAGATGCCACTTACCGAATACTGCGGTGTTATAACCAGATTGCTGTAGCATTTTAGGTAATGTGGGCTGACTACCATTAAAGTGATCTCCGTTTTGTCTAAATCCGTTTATATGACTATGTTTTCCGGTGAGGATAACTGCTCTGCTAGGACCACAAATGGAGTTGGTAACAAAACTGTTTTGGAATATGGCTCCATTCTCGGCAATCCTATCAATATTAGGAGTATTTGCCAATTTGCTGATGGGGTGGCCATAAGCACTTATTGCTTGAATGGCGTGATCATCTGCCATGATAAATACGATATTTGGTTTTTGAGCGGTTTTTTTACTCGTATTTATTTTGGTGTTACAAGCAATGGTCAATAAGCCTATAAGCGTTAGGATGCCTAGTCGCATAGTCGAATTCAATTTTATTCTAAATATTGTATCAAAGATTTATTCCAGTTCAAATTCAGTAGACATTTCAGCATTGGAATTTCCACCTACAAAAACAATAAACTTCCCTGGTTCAGCTACAAATTTTAATTCACTGTTATAGAACTTTAAATCATTTGCAGAAAGTGAGATAGTCACTCTTTGGCTTTCCCCTTTTTTTAGGAATATTTTTTTAAAACCCTTAAGCTGTCTTTTTGGAGGTGTTATACTACGGACCTCATCTTTTAAGTAAAGTTGAACTACTTCTTCACCATCATGATCACCAGTGTTTTTTACGGTAAACGAGATATTTACAGCTTCATCTTGTGCTATTTTTTTCTTGTCAACAGCTATTGCACTATATTCAAATGTGGTATAACTCAGCCCATAACCAAAAGGGAAAAGGGGAGATAGTTCACTATCTAGATAATTGGATTTGAACTTTTCAAATGTATGGGTAGGTGCTGGTCTTCCTGTATTTTTCATACTGTGGTATATGGGAATTTGCCCCACGTTTCTAGGCCAACTTGCCGTTAATTTACCTGACGGATTATAATCTCCAAAAAGCACATCTGCTATAGCGTTACCGGCTTCAACACCAGGGTTCCAAACTTGTAGAATATTTACCGGTAGGTTAAATTCTTCTGCGATGGTCAGTGGTCTTCCACTAAAGAGTACCAATACCACAGGTTTGCCAGTCTCTGCCAAGGCATTGATTAATTTTTTTTGACTCTGAGGTATTGATATTTCGGTTCTACTAGCTGCTTCCCCAGCAAACTCTGAAGCTTCCCCGACCACTGCAACGATGACGTCTGCATTTTTAGTGTTTTGCAAAGCTTCTGCAATCATGGCATCTGGCGATCGTTTGTCAATATCTACGCGTAGCCCAAAAACATTGGCACGTGAAGCCAGTTCAGGGTCATTGGTGATATTTGCCCCTTTGGCGTACGTTATCTTAGCTTTTGGAGCTACATTTTTTAAACCTTCTAAAACAGGAATGGATAACTGAGGGTCTCCCGTAGGTGCCCATGTACCCAGCATATTGTTTTTATCATTTGCCAAAGGACCAACCAATGCGATTTTAGCATCTTTTTGTAAAGGAAGTACGTTGTTCTCGTTTTTGAGAAGTACAAAGGATTGTGTGGCAATTTTTCTGGCAGCTGCTCTGTTTTCTGCGGTCAGGATATCCTTTTTAGGTCTTGAAGTGTCCGAGTATTTATAAGGGTCATCAAATAGTCCCAATTGATGCTTTGCGGTTAAAATCCTTCTACAGGCAATGGTAATGGCTTCTTCGGTTACCTTGCCTTCTTGTACAGATTTCTTAAGTGTGGTCAAAAAACCTTCGCCCACCATATCCATATCAAGTCCCGCATTAATTGCTTGGGCAGAAACAGCTTGCAGATCTCCCAATCCATGCGCGGTCATTTCATTTACAGAAGTATAATCAGAAACAACAAAACCTTTAAAGCCCCACTGCTTTCTTAATAAGTCCGTAATCAACCATTTATTCCCAGTAGCAGGTATACCGTCAATATCATTAAAAGATGTCATGGCGCTACCTACGCCGGCATCTACAGCTGCTTGGTACGGTGGTAGATATTGGTTGTACATTTTCACCTTACTCATATCAACCGAATTATAATCACGCCCAGCTTCAACGGCACCGTACAATGCCAAATGCTTAACCGTGGCCATCATGGTAAATTCACTTTTTAAATCTTTACCTTGGTAACCTTTCACCATTGCCTTTGCAATAGCCGATCCTAAGTAGGGGTCTTCGCCAGAACCTTCAGAAATTCTTCCCCATCTGGCATCACGGGATATATCTACCATTGGTGAAAAATTCCAGTTAATACCATCTGCGGTAGCTTCTTTTGCAGCCATTTTTGCGGCACTTTCAATTAGTTCCATATTCCAACTAGAAGCTACGCCCAATGGAATAGGGTAGGTGGTCTTGTAACCATGAATAATATCGGAACCTATTAATAACGGAATTTTTAATCTAGAATTTTTTATGGCTATTTCTTGTGCTTGCCTAACTTTCTCTGGTCCTGATACACCAAATAAACCACCTACTTGACCAGCTTTTATTTTTGCTTCAACATTTTCACTTACAACAGACCCTGTAGCAATACCGCCACCAGGTGTCAATAGATTTAGCTGTCCTATCTTTTCATCTAAAGTCATTTTGCTCAATAAGGCTTCAACTTCAGGTATGGTTTCTTGCGCAGACATTTTAGAAATGGCAAAAGACAATAGGAGTAATGGTAGTAATTTATAGGTATGAGACATAAATATCGGTTTTAATGACCTTTTATTCTTTGTTCAAGGAGTTAGAGAAAAGCCATGGTAGTAAATCTGGTTCTGTAAAAGCAGGATCCCAACTATTATGGTTGGCAAAATCATATAAGGTAAACCGGGGGAAAGCTCCCTCATGTAGTAAAGCACTAACCATTTCCATTGTTTGTAAAGGGGCAACAACATTATCATGAGCACCATGAAATGCCCATACAGGAATTTTCTTCGCGTAATTTGTTGCGTAAGTTGCGTCGCCCGCTCCACATATTGCAATTGCGGCAGCAAAACGGTCCGGTTGTCTTGCTAAAAGTTCATAGGTGCCCATACCGCCCATAGAAAGCCCCATGACATAAGTTTTGTTTTTATCTACAAAGTCTTCTTTTTCATAATTTTCCAATAATTGCAGCACAAGGTCCATTGCCTTGGTTGGTCCTTTTTTAAATTGAAAGTCCAATTGAACAGGGTAGTTGCTACGATTTACGTTTACCTGAGCCCAATAATCATCTTTAGGGCATTGTGGCATAATAACAATTGCGGGAAATTTGGTTCTATTGTTTTGATCAAGAAATAAAGCACTACCATGTGTTAATTGTTTTTGGTTGTCATTGCCTCTTTCACCTGCACCATGTAAAAATAAGATCAACGGATAAGTTTTTTCCGTATCAAAATTTTCTGGGTATAGCATTCGATATGGCAACGTATCACCTTTTACGATCAATTCTTTCTTTTCAAATAAGCTGGTATCTTGTGCAAAAGCTGTATAGCTGCACACAAGAATTATGGCGAGAAGAAGCAAGTGTTTATTTTTCATACGTAAAACCTAGTTTGTTAAGACCGTTTTGAATGTCTTCATTCTGCATAAAAAGATTCCAAAGTAAGCCCGTTCTGTAGTTTTCTATCATTATGATTTCAGGTCCTTGGTCAATTGCCAAATAGGCTTCCGCAACCCAAAAATTGTTTTGCGGACTAAAAGCATCATAAAATCCTGCAGGTCCCAATAATTTATCTTTATGCTGATAAAAATAGCGTAGCGCTTTTAGGGATTCTTCCGGAGTGTAAGGAATGGAGCTTATAGCCGCTGTTGGAGATATTATGCCTGTGTCATTACTTGGGCTATGTGCGTTATACCCTAAAGTGCCATCTGTGTTTCTGGAGTAGCTAGCCGTTAATCCCCAGCAATTTTCGCCATAATCAATGAAATTTTTAGGATTTTCTACGCAGTACAGATAATTGATTTTAGCATGGTTGATGGCCGCAGTACCATAATCAACAAATTCGTCGTTCAAGTTTTGTGGCCGCAGCCCTAAATAAGAATAATGCGAAAAAAATAATGGTCCGCCATTAGGGGAGTTTCCTGCGTGATCCACCACTAATGGAATATTATATGCACTGGTAGCATCATTAATAGCCCCGTTAGATGCCCAACCGTTGGTATACACCTTTTTTTCAATGGAATATTCAGGTGAAGCGGCAGCCATTATATAGGCAATCATTACTTCATTATACCCTTTAAGTTCTAAGTTGATATCAAAACCAAAATTGGGACTCCAGTGCCAGTACAGGCTATTTTTATCTTGCGTGTACCAGTTCCACTCAACCCCTTTCCAAAGGGTATCAGCTTTATTCGCTAAAGACTTTTCGGTATCGTCACCATCTTTAAAATATTCTTTAATGCAGATCAAGCCTTGCGCCAAAAATGCAGTTTCTACAAGGTCGCCACCATTATCCATTTCGCTAAAAGGTCTAACGGTACCATTGGTGCCATCTAGCCAGTGTGGCCACGCACCGTGAAAACGATCAGCAGTTTCCAGAAAACTTAAGATTTGATCAATACGTTGTACAGATTCGTTTCTGCTAATAAAACCTCTTTCTGCTCCGATGATCAATGCCATTAAACCAAAACCTGTACCGCCAATACTAACTGTATTTGGGTCGTTAGATGGTTCATTGGGATGAAAACGTTCACGTGCCGCACCAGAGTTTGCTTCGGCATAATCCCAAAAGTATTTGAAGGTTTCTCGTTGGGTAAGGTCTAAAAGTTCCTCATCCGTAATTTCGGGTACTTCAGGGTCTGGTTCTGGCTCTGTTGGTGTTTCCGGTAGCTCAGATTGCCCAGTTGGGGCATCGGGTTCCGATGAGGAGCACGCCATTACCGTCATCGTTAAGATTCCCAAGAATATAGCGAACGCCTTTTGGAGTGCTTTCTTTTGGTACCTATGTCGGTTTTTGCCCTTCATTTTGTAGATGCTACTGAAAATCCTAATTTATCCAACCCGTTAATTACGTCTTTGTTGGTCATAAAAAGCATCCAGAATAATCCGCTTCTATGATTTTCTATCATCACCGGAATAGGACCTTGGTCAATAGCTAAATATCTAGGCAAAACCCAGTTTTTTTCCAAACTAAAGGCGTCATATGGACCGTATTTACCCACAAGCGTATCATGGTTGGTGTACAGGTTTCTTAAAAATGCCATACTTTCCTTAGGGGCATATGGCATGGAAGACAGTGCTGCAGTTGGGGAAATAACGCTGATATCCCTATCTGGTCTATGTCCGTCATATCCTTTAATAGAATAGCTAGACGTAAGCCCCCAAAGGTCTTCTCCGTACCCTTTGAAATTCTTAGGGTTGTCAACGGCATATTTGTACTGTATCATGGTATGATTATGGTTCAATTCCCAGTAATCTGCATATTGGTCTTTTAAACCTTTTGGGTTTAAACCGGTAAAAGAATAGTGAGCCCAGAACATAGGACCTACGGGAGATGCATCACTTTCATAATGATCTAAAACGGTGGGTAGACCGTAAAAAGTGGTATCTTTTGTTATAGCGCCATTTCTAGCCCAGCCTTTGTCATAAACTTCTTTTTTGATAGGATGGGTAGGAGATGCCGCTGCCAAAATGTACATGATCAAAGCTTCGTTGTACCCACCTACTGGGAAGTTCATATCCCATTCATACTCCGGGGACCAGTGCCAGTACAGTACGTTTTCACCTTTGGTGTACCAATCCCATTCCACCTCTTCCCATAGTTGTTGTATGTGTTGGGCAAGTGCTTGTTCACGTTCATTACCGTCTTTAAAATATTCTTTAACGGTCAATAAGCCTTCAATAAGAAATGCGGTTTCTACCAGGTCTCCTCCATTATCTTTTTTGCTGAACGGAGTCATTTTACCATCTGGAGTAAGCCAGTGTGGCCATGCGCCATGAAAACGATCGGCATTGTCAAGAAAATCTACAGCTTTTTCCAATCTTTCAAGACCCATTTCACGTGTTATGAATTCTCTTTCAATACCAACTAAAATTGCCATTACACCAAAACCTGAACCACCTATGGTAATAATATCCTTGTGGTGGGTTGGATAAATATCATCTAAGTGAATTCTTTCTCTTGCCAGCCCTGAAGTAGGTTCTGCACCTTCCCAAAAATAATTGAATGTCTGCTTTTGTATGGAATCCAATAATTGTTCATCCGTTAATTTGATATCTTCTTTTTGCTTGTCTTGATCTCTAAGTTTGGACTTAGAGGATTGACCATTGCAACCCACTAACAAAGTCGCAATGGTCATTGAAATTAAAAATAACCTCATAAAATCTACTACATTAACTAATTTAAACTAAACTATTATCGTGCTTAAAGACCTGCTTGTCTTATATCTTGAATTTCTTGTTGGGTCAGTGCTTTGTTGTATAATCTTAGCTCATCAATAAAACTAAGGTCAAAACCATGTCCCCATTCTGTAAACCTTGGAGCGCCTGAACCTATGGATAATAGATCACAACCTGTCCAATCTACGCCTGTAAAATCACCTTGGGAAACTACTTCTCCATCAAAGTAAACAACACATTCATTACC
Source organism: Maribacter dokdonensis DSW-8 (assembly GCF_001447995.1). Lineage (NCBI taxonomy): Bacteria > Pseudomonadati > Bacteroidota > Flavobacteriia > Flavobacteriales > Flavobacteriaceae > Maribacter > Maribacter dokdonensis. The sequence goes on from NZ_LDPE01000003.1 coordinate 87,015, forward strand.
GGAGATGGTAAAAGCCAAGTGCACCCAGTCTGTAGTAGTAGGATCCAGTGCAGCCGCATCGCCACCATCAAACCAAGATTCACCGTCACCATTACCCACATTCAACTTAAATACTTGTCTTGTTGCATCACCTTCCCTAAAGAATCGGAATCCGTTTGTGCGTTTGTTCTGTACATCTGGGTAACCTGCGTTGTCCACATCTTCTGGACCCATAACTAAGATGGAACCTCTTGTTGGGTCTGCATTCAATTTGTACCATAATGTTGCACTAAATTCTTCTGTAGTAAGTGCTCCGGATTCATTCGTTGGAAACGTTAAATAAGAATCTGCTGCACCGGCATAAGCATTATCACCTTCTACGCTTTCACCTGCATAACCAGGTGTACCTACAACGGTAGCGTCAATGTCTCTAAAACGTTCGTTGTAACTACCATCAAAAGGCATATAGAACATTTCACCATCAAAAGTAGGAGGGTAGGAAGAAACGAATTCACCAGAGTCATCTGCCATTATTTGTTGAACTTCATCTTGAGAAATTGCTCTGTTGAAAATACGAAGTTCATCCATTAAGCTTTCATCTGACAAGTGACCCCATGCTGTAAAGTTAGGGGCGCCAGACATGATAGAAAGCACGTTAACATCTGTCCAATCAATTCCGCTAAAAGCACCTTCACTGGCAATTTGACCGTCAATATATACTACGGCTTCAGCACCGGAAATGGTAAATGCGAAGTTTACCCATTCTCCTGAAGAAGGATCTACGTCTGCAGCCTCGCCGCCATCAAACCAAGTACCTGCATCACCAGAACCTACATTTAATTTAAAACGTTGATTGCCATTAGCATTTTCGCGGAAAAATCTAAATCCTTTAGAAAGGTCATTGTCTGCGCCATTCACTAGAGGCGCACTCATAGTCAATACACCTGCACGATCGGGAGAACTGTTGATTTTCATCCAAAAGATAGCACTGAATTCTGCATTCTTGAATCGATCAGGGTCTAAGGTCAAATACGTATCGGTTGCACCTTGGTAAGCGCCGTCTCCAGCAATGTTATCTTCACTAATAGAAGGGGTACCAAATTCTTCGGCTTCTTCAAAACTGATCAGGTCAACATACGCGCCATCAAAAGGCATATATAAAATTTCACCAGGATATTTAATAACATAGGCTGGCTCTTTTGTAAAATTGACAGTGCCGTTAGTAGTTTTACCATCTAGGTCTGTGGCCGTTACGGTAAGAACATGATCGCCATCCGCTAATTGATCATAAACCAAATCATCAACTACCAACCTTCTGTAATCCAGAAAATCAGCATAGCTTTTAATAGTTGTTCCATCTAAAGCAACGTTGACAGAAGCTAATTCTATATCATCTTGAGCTTCAAATTTTATGGTAATAGTTGCTAATTCTTCATTAACTTTTACTGCCAAACCTTCTGTTGGAGATGTAATGGTAATGCTAGGAGCCGTTTCATCTGCGCCTGGGTCAACTTCGGTAAGAGAATCTATACCATCTTCGCAGGCTACCAAAATAAAGGCAGCCAACCAAAAGGTAATAATGTGTTTAAAATATTTCATTGTAGTTGGTTTTTAGTTTGCTATTTCACCTAATATTGGAAACTCGTCTATCTGATCTTGATGATAGGTTACAAAAGCCTTGTCTTCCGTAAATGTTCTGCCATCAAAACTTAGTTCATCATACCTGCCCAAGCGTACCATATCGAAAAAACGCTTTCCCCATTCCATTGAAAGTTCTGCATATTTTTCATCTACGATCTGATCAAGGGTAACACCGCTTAATGGAGCCATATTTGCTCTTGCCCTTACTTGGTTTACCGCCTCATCTGCAGTCATTACAGAATTATTGGCACCTTGAACTAGAGCTTCGGCATACATTAGTAATGTTTCTGAGTAACGAAAAACAATGTTGTTCTTGTTACTGCCATAAGCCGTACGGCCAGGTATTAATTGATTGGTAGGTAAATAGTGTTTTCCACTTGAAAATATGGAACGAACCGTTGAAGTATTTTCATCACCATCCCTGGTAATGGGAGATACAAATGAAGGTAGCGTTTCCGAGGTATAAGGCGTAGTAGCGATCAAACTGTCTATACCCTTTTGACTAAAGAAAACCGAAGTTTCCAGACGATCGGTCTCGCCCCTGTCCAACATGAATTCTATATATTTTAAGCTAGGTTCAAAGAATCCCCAGCCATTACTAGAACCATCAACCTCCGGATTCCATGAGTTTGGACCATATGGAGCGTACAAGTGGCTTACCCTATCACCCTCACCATTGCCGAAATCCGAGTATTGAAATTCAAATAAATTTTCGTCGCTTAGTTTACCGGGAGTTTTAAACAGTTCGTAATAATCTGGGAACAAACTGAACTTGCCAGAAGCAATAATTTCACCAGTTGCATCAGCTACGGCTTGGTAGTTTTTTAGTTCTTGATTTGCCTCTGCCTTAATCATTAAACCGGTGTACTTGGTAACGCCGCCAGGTAGGTCAGTTCTTTCATTTGGTCTTAGGTCAAGCAAGAACGGAATTGCTTCGTCCATTTGATCGGAAATGTGTTGCATAACTTCATCTTTACTAGGTACGGATGTTACGTCTGCAAAATCATTTAAGTTTGATGAGGTAGGAATGAATACCGAACCATACACTTGTGATAGTTGAAAAAGCAGCACGGCACGTAAAACTTTTGCCTCGGCGATATATTGATTGCCTAAAGCGATGCCCTCATCATCTGCAAACTCCATATACCTCTCTATCTGCTCCATACCGGTATGTGCACCTATGATATCGCCATAATACGTTTCCCATAAGGTTCTTGATCCAAAAAAGGAGTTGTCGTACACGTAACGGTCTTGATTTTTTAGACCTTGTTGGTCACCCGCTGCGTTGACATCATCACCTCTAGTGGCTACCACTAGTGGCTGTTCCCAACCTCTATCTGCAACAGATTGGTAGACTCCGATCAATGAAAAAATCATATCATCGGTTTGGGAGAAATCGGTTCCTCCCGCAAAATTATTATTCAGTTCCGGTTGATCCAGATCGTCTGAGCAACCTATTAGTACAGTACCTAGAAAGGCTAAAAGCACTGTTAGTTTGTTAACTTTTATATATTTCATAGCTGTATGTTTAAATTTTAATATTTACGCCAAAGGTGTATACACCAGGTATAGGATAGGTCTGTGTATCTCTACCATCAGAAACTTCAGGAGTAAATCCGTTATAGTTGAAGAATGTCAATGGACGCTCTGCAGTGATATAGAATCTAATATCAGGATTGAATTTGCTATTAAGTTTTGGTAGCGTATACCCTAATGTTACGTTCTGTAGTCTTACAAAATCTCCCTTTTCAACAAAAAAACTGCTTAAGAATTGGTTGCTCCAAGGATTTCTGATTCCTCTTGCCGATGGATAGCTATTGGTACTACCGGCACCGTTCCATCTATTTACGGCGAAATCTCTATCTATATTGGCATCTGGTGTCTGGCGAATGGCAAAACGTTTTTGGTTGGCAATGACATTACCGCCTTGACCAATTACATTTAAATTAAAATCCCACGCTTTATAATTCATTCCAAAATTGAATCCGAAAGAATATGTTGGAAGATATGAGCCAAGATCCACTCTATCTTGGGCATCAATTACCATATCTCCGTTTTGATCAACGAATTTTAAATCTCCTGGTGCTACGGTTAAACCATTTGCAATTGCAGCCTGTGCCGCAGGATCCGATAAAATTTCTTCATCGGTCTGGTAAACACCGTCTACTTTTAGTCCGAAGAACGGATTAATGGTGCCGCCAACAACGGTACGTTGGGCAGTGTCGCCACCGGAAGTTAGATTTTCTTGTCCCGCTAAGTCCAATACCTCATTATCAAGAGTTGAAAAATTACCCCCAACACTAAAATTAAAGTTGTCCGATACTTTCTGATTCCAATTGGCAACTATTTCAAAACCAGAGTTTCTAATAACGCCCACGTTCTGTCTGGTTTCGCCTGGTACTAACAATCTAGATACCGGTATAACCGCATCACGAGTTTCCCTTACGTAGTAATCAGAATCGATCGTTAATTTATTATCGAATAATCTGGCGGTTAAACCTACGTTGGTTTCTGCAGTAACCTCCCACTTTAGGGCTTCAAAATCACTGCTGGTTACTAAGCCTGGATAACGAACATCACCAAAGGCAGCATCTACGGCTTCAGATGTAATTCCGCCGGTACTCGAGTCTACATTGGCATTACCCAATTCTCCCCAACTGGCTCTTAATTTTAAAAAGTCTATTATGTTGCTGTTCTCTAAAAAAGATTCTTCAGATAGTACCCAACCCACACCAACGGTAGGGAAATAGCCCCATTTTTCTTGGTATTTACTAGTACCGTCAGCTCTAAATGTTCCATAAATAAGGTATTTGCTGTCATAGTTATATGCAACACGACCAAAGTAAGAGAAGAAATATTGTCTAAGGCCGTCATCACCAACACCAGCTACATCAATAGAATTGGCAAGATCTAGAAAATAAGACTCATCACCAATACCTGGTCCGTTAGGGAAATTAAGACCTTTTGCCTCTAATTGCTCATAAGAACGGTCTCTGTAAGAAGTGCCTACCAATGCCGTTAGGTTATGTTTGCCATAACTATCGTCATAGGTTAATGTGTTGTCCCAAGTTTGCTCGGAGAAAGTGGCATTTCTTTTCACCAATTCAGCATTTTCCCTAAATGCGTTACCATTTCCGAAAAAATAAGGTAAGTCTACCTCTCTAGTTTCGGTAGTTTCAAAGTTGTGGTAAAAAGCAGTTTTAAGTGTTAGTTTATCCGGAACTAATTGATAGTTCAGGTTAACCGTAGTCAAGGTATTTCTGATCTTGTCTCGGTTCTCGGTATTTTCCATTATAGGAAAAGGATTCTGCGTACCTCTGTATCCTAAATCTTGTGCATTCGCATAAGGTTTAGGGTATGCATCTGTTTTAGAAGGATCTAGTACAGGCATTGTAGGCGTTGCATAATATGCCAAAGCAAAAGCCGTGTTTTCCGGTCTATAACTTGTAGCATTGCTAAAAAGGGTAGAGATACCAATATCTAAGCGATCGGTAATATCCACATTTACCTTAGACCTAATATTGAACCTTTCGTAATCATTCTTCATGTTCAAAATACCTTCTTGTTCAAAGTAGTTTAAGCCTAATGAATATGTTACGGATTCCGTACCACCGGCAACACCAATACTATGGTTCTGTTGCAGGGCATGACGCAAAATTAAATCGTACCAGTCTGTGTTGACATCTGGTACATTTGGGTTGATTCTACTTCTTCCATATCGTTGTATGGCATTTTCAATAGACTGTGCTTCGGCAGCAGAACCAGATTCTCTTGCCAAGGTGGCGAACTGTTCGCTGTTTGAAAGTGTAACCACATTTTGTGCTATTTGTACCCCTTGGTAACCATTATATGTAATTTCTGGTTTTTGGTTGATTTTACCCGATTTGGTTTCGATCAAAACTACACCATTAGCGGCACGTACCCCGTATATTGCGGAGGCAGAGGCATCCTTAAGAACAGAGATAGTTTCAATATCCTCTGTATTAAGAAAATCGATGTCATCGAAAAATGTGCCATCAACTACATATAGTGGGTCAGATGCGCCACCCACATATGATCCAATACCACGAACCCTAATTGTTGGTCCTGTACCGGGAGCTCCGCTACTTACTACCTGAAGACCTGCCACTTTACCCTGTAAGGATTGCATGGCCGCACTCGTTGGCGTTCTAGTGATATCTTCTGTTTTAATGGTCGTAATAGATCCAGTAAGATCTGCCTTTTTCTGAGTACCGTAACCCACGACAACCACTTCATCTAAAGTTTGAGAATCTTCAGATAAGCTGATGTCAATAGTTGATTGACCGTTCACCAAAACTTCTTGGGAAGAGTAGCCAATGTAACTGATTACTAGAGTACCATCACTAGGTACATCGTTTAAAACATATAGACCGTCAAAATCAGTTTGGGTTCCTGTAGTAGTACCTTTAATTATAATACTTGCACCAGGTAATGGTTGACCACCTTCGTCAATAACAGTTCCCGAAACCGAAATTCCATTTTGCGCAAAAACCGCCAAGTGGGTCATTAAAATGCAGAATGTTAAAAATTTGATTCCTATTTTCATAATTGTTTAAAAATTGAGTTGTAAAATTATCAAGTTGTTAATTTTGATAGCAAGTTATCAAAACAAGGAGCAGTTAAATTTTATTGAACTACATAAAAAGTACATCAATAGTGTGTAGTGCGTGAAAAGCCTTGATTATGGGGTTTTGCAGTAGTAAATGTGTTAATGGAAAAGTAAAAATTAACGTTTTGATGTAGTAATGATGTAGCTAATTAACGCATTCTTAATACGAGTGGTGGTTGTAAAAACCATTAATTGATGTTTTATTTAAATTTAATGAGGTAATTAGATAGGTTTTGCGAGCTGTCTATATTCAATTTTTTGCGAAGACGATATCTGTGGATCTCAACACCACGAACAGAAATACCCATTAACGGAGCAATCTCTTTTGTGGTATGATTCATTTTGAGATAAGCACATAATCTTAAATCCTTGGGTGTTAATTTTGGATATTTCTTTAAAAGATTTTCAAAAAAATCTTCATGCAGTTCTTTAAAACTTACTTCAAAATGTTTCCAGTCTTGGTCTTCATCCAAAGAGCTATCAAGTTTTTTAGATAGCGACTTAAAGCGCTGTTTGTTGCTAAAGGCTTCTTGATTTAAAGCGATCATATCTTTTAGCTCTATGATCAATTCGTTCTTTTTGGCAACACTCATGGTGGTTCTTGCCAGTTCTGTCTGTTTTCTCTTAATTTCTTTTTCTAATTTTTCTTTCTCTATTTGTGCCAAACGTTCATCTTGTTCCCGTTGCATTTGAACCTTTAGTTGGTTATGCTTTTTAGTCAATTTTTGCCTATTATACCAGCGGACTAAAAGAATGGCCGCAATAATCAATAGTAGATAGCCCAATAAACTCCAATTGGAAAAATACCAAGGCCTCAAAATTTTAAATTCAATAATCTTTGGGGCAGATAGTTCATTACCAATACTAACGGTATGAACTTTTAACGTGTAATCTCCAAAGGGTAAGTTTTGAAGTTGAATTGTACCATTATCCAAATAGTTAGACTGATCAATTGTGCCCGTAAGTTCATAGAAATAGGTATACTGTTTAATACTGCCAGCGGAGACATTAATAAGTAAAGATTTGGATTTGTTAAAGGGTATTTTAAAACTTGAATTATTTAATAGATACGTTTCTTTTTCATCTTGAAAAGAACTTAATCTGGGTATTGGTAATGCTACATTTTTTAATTCATTTTCAAATTTATTCAAGTTAAGTTTTCCAAAACCGTCGGTAAGGGTAAAATAGTATATGGAATCATTATAGTTTACTATGGTTTCCGTTTCTATAGCAAGTCTTTTTCTAAGAAGGGCATCATCTAATGTAAATTGATTATCACCAAGGTCTGTATGAATAATTTTTTTCTGATTATCATTATCAAAAAACCAATAACTTGTTGAATTATAGTTGACAAGATCCATATTTACATAATCTTTAAACTCTTCAAATTCAGATATAATATCAGCTATTGGATCATATTTGAACCAATTACCTTCACTAGATAGTATAATTTGGTTTTTAATATTGTACAATTTGATGTTGTAAGTGTTGGGTATGGCACCAGTTTTAATTTCTGTTGTTGCCAGCACTTTTGTGTGCGTACCGTTCATGGTTATTTTAAAAAGCCCTTTATATGGATGTGCCGCCCATAAAGTTGTAGCGTTTTCAAAACATAATTGCTTTACGGGAAAGTCAATGCCGGTGATACGGCTGGTGATCCAATTTCCGTTTTCCCTCTTTTTAAAATTTGCTAAACCGGTATATGTACCCTGAATATAAGAAGATTGTGTTTCAGGGATTTTGGCTATTTGATACCCCCCGGAAATGTCGGACACTTTGTTGAGCTTATCATTTTTTAAAATGAAAGTACCTGTGTTATGACCACAGAATAAATCTCCGTCTATAATTTCCAAATCCCAAACATGCCCCTGTGATCCAGGTACAAATTGCAACTGGTCATCCTTAAAATGATAAATACCGGTATTACTGCCCAAATATAGCTCGCCCTCATGGTCTACAAGATCATAAACGGTACCTAAAACACCTGAATGGTCGGTATAATAAGTAATAGGGTTTTTCAATTGAATTTTATCTATACCATTATCTAGACCCAGCCATAATTGTTCTTTATAATGCAGCATGGCCAAAACGGTATTGTTCTGCAGTCCCAGTGCTTTGTTGAGGTTTTGAAAGGTATTGTGCTTAACATCATACGTATAGATGCCGTTTTTAATAGTGCCAAATGCAATTGTATTTTTGTCGAGAGACAATACTTTGTTCAGTTGGTGGTCTTTCAGCTCGTTGTTTATTGAGTCGTCCAATGGAGCTATTAGACCATTGGTGAGCATATAACAACCATTAAGTTTGGTGCCGATAAGTAGATCGTCTCCAAAGGAAACCATATCTACAATAGTTTTTCCTTCCAATATTTCCTGAGATTCCAAGGGAGCAAGTGTATTGTCTTTAATACGATATAATCTACGTTGTTCACCGGCAACAATAATCTCGTTTTTATACTTGGCAATATTTGTAACAACAAAAGGAGCATCTAAAACTGTTATTTCATTGTTTCGGTAAATATATACGGTTGAAAATGACCGAAATATGATGGTATTGTTAAGAGGTATTATTTGCCAGAACTCCTCGTTTGTAAATTCGTGTTCTTTTATTAAATGGGTTAAAGAGGTGTATTCTAATGAACCGTATGGATTCATTTTCCAAAATCCGAATTCTTCATAAGAGCCGGTATAAATTTTTCCATTTACATATGCGGTTGAGCGTATTATCGTTTTATTGGGCAGTTTGTTTAGTGTCCAACTTTCGCCATTAAAGTGAAGCAAGCCTATGTTGTTTGCCACATATAATTCACCGTTCTCATCAATAGTTAGTCCCCAATTTTTACTAGCGGCATTGTATTCATAGCTACTGTAATTCTGAATTGGAGGGGAAAGGTTTTGCCCATTACTCCACAAAGGAATAATGCACAAGGTGATGATAAGAAATAATCTAGTTTTCATCTTTTAGATAAACATGTTTAATAAGGAGTCATTAAAGGTAAGTTAAACCAACCTTCAATAAAACTTAATGAAAATAATATAAAGTTTAAGGGTGCTAATTTGAAATTGGACAAAAACCCTTTAGGAGAATTCACTGCATAAAAAAACCTCTGAAATCTCAGAGGTTTTTGTTTTAGTAGCGGGGACTGGACTCGAACCAGCGACCTTCGGGTTATGAGCTCACCAAAAACTTCCGTTTTCCCCGTTTTTATTGACTTGTAGTAATGAAAACGTGTACGTTTCCGTGTACGCAGATTATTTATCAATTTTAAATAAAAATAGTGGTATTTTTTAACTTTCGATTTATTTGTTAATGTTATTTCTCCACAATGTTCGTTTATCGTTGATTGAAGTATTTCAACTATTATAAATATCTAAAATTTATCGTTTTCTATAATATTGTGCATCCCCCATCAAATCAATAATTAAAATTTATCATAATGGGGAATACTCTTTCCAAAATTCTGTTTTTCACTTTTATAGTTATTTTTTTTTTAAATTCATGTTCAACCGATGAAATCGAGAGGTTTAAATTGTCAACTTCTGTTCAACCCGAAGAAAGTGGAACGGTGTCACCTGCTGACGCTGAATTTTCATCAGGTTCGGAAATAAAAGTAACAGCAATTAGTAAAGAAGGTTATGTATTTAGAAATTGGGCGGGAGCATCTTCGGATACATTAAGTATAATTACTTTAATGATGAATTCTGATAAGCAGCTTACAGCTATTTTTGAGAAATCGGATATTGATGGTGATGGTATCTATGATAATATGGATTTATGCTCAGATACACCCAATGGAGAGGAAGTCAATGAGAGTGGTTGTTCTCTTTCTCAATTAGATAGTGATGGCGATGGTGTTTTTGATGATATTGATCAATGTGGAAATACACCTGAAGGTGAAGAAGTGGACGACAATGGATGTTCTATATCTCAAATAGATAATGATGGCGATGGTATTTTTGATGATGTAGATTTATGTCCAAGTACTTTTCAGGGAGAACAAGTTGATGATAATGGATGTTCACTTTCTCAATTAGATAGCGATGGTGATGGTATTTTTGATGACGTAGATCAATGTTCTCAATCACCGGAAGGTGCCGAAGTAAATGCCGACGGTTGTACTGAAGGTGAAATTGATGGTGATGGAGTTACTAATGATAAGGATACTTGTCCAAATACTCCTTCAGGAGAACCAGTAGATGAAAATGGTTGTTCATTTAGTCAGACAGATAGCGATGGTGATGGAGTAACAGATAATGTAGATGATTGCCCCGATACACCTCCAGGTGAGATTGTAGACGGTAATGGTTGTTCTGTTAGCCAATTGGATACTGATAGTGATGGTGTAAACGATGATTTGGATGAATGTACAAATACTCCTTCTGGAGAATCTGTGGACGAAAAAGGATGTTCACCTTCTCAATTAGACGCTGACAATGACGGTGTAAGTGATAACGAAGATGAATGTCCAAATACTACAGAAGGAGAAGAGGTAGATGAAAAAGGATGTTCAGAAAGTCAAAATGATACTGAAGCACCTTCTGTAGTATCTCAGTACGTAACAAATCTAACGGCGACTTCATTTAAAATTATCGCGGAGTTGTCGGAATATTCAATGTTTAAGGTTGATTATGGTAAAGTTAGTGGAAATTATACAGACAGTAGTACACATGAATTGTCATTTAACTATTCAACCCATGGTAAGGAATTGACAGAGCTTACTCCAAATACTATTTATTATTATAGGTTTGAAATGGAGGATAAATATGGGAACCAATCTTATTCAATTGAATACTCAGAAACTACTTTAAGTTTAGATGAGGATAGTGATGGAATAATGGATTCTGAAGATGATTGTTTGAATACGATTATGGGAGTGCCCGTAAATAGCAATGGTTGTCAAATTACTTTCATACCAGATGATGAATTTGAACAAGGATTAATTTCATTAGGTTACGATGATATTTTGGATGATTATGTTTTGACTAATAATATTTCAAGTATTACCGAGTTTACATTTGATACCCAATTTGGCTATTACCCAGATGATTTTACAGGTTTGAAGGAGTTTTCTTCGCTTCAAAAGCTTGTTATTAATTGGAGGGATAGATTTAATGAAGCTACTTTGGATTTAAGGGGAATGGAAGAATTAACATCTATTTCAAGTATTTATGGACCTGCACATTTACTTTTAGAAAATAATAATAAATTGAAAAATATAACCATGATTTCTCAAGATGCACCAGTCAGTGTTCCATCCCCTGATTTTAGTCAGGCACCAAATTTGGAATCAGTTGGTTATGATGAAGTTTTTAGTGATTATTTTGATTTTACTAATAATTTAAAATTAAAAAGTATTTATTTAAAAGATGGTGGTTATAGATTAAGCGACTTATCTAAAAATCCTTTATTAGAAAGTATAACTGTTTTTTTTACGGCTGCTCTTTATAGCGGAATAGAAAATTTAAATAATCCTAATCTTAAAAATATTGATATTTCTAATTATTCTAATTCAGAATTTATCAATCTCTCTAAATGTCCGGCATTAGAAAATATTTATTTTGATAATAGTAATTTAATCGGAATAGATTTAAAAAATGGGAACAATGAAAAATTGGTTTCAATTAATATTGAATTCGAAGATTTTTTAAACTGTATTGAAGTAGATGACCCAGTATATTCAGAAAATAATTGGACAGGTAGTCAATATCGTTTTCCGAATGGAACCACGTTTTCTCTTGACTGTGGATATTAGATAAAATTGAAATTAAATTTAAAGTAATAAATAGAAAAAGCCACTGATAATTCAGTGGCTTTTTTTCTTAGTAGCGGGGACTGGACTCGAACCAGCGACCTTCGGGTTATGAGCCCGACGAGCTACCTACTGCTCTACCCCGCGATATGGGTTCTTATCTCACTTGTTTTGCAACTTCAGGTCATTAAGCTGACGAGATAAAGGTGTGCTACTATTCGTAGCGGGGTGCAAATATACAATACATTTTCTCTATTTTCAAAACTTATTTAAAGAATATTTTTTGGGAGCATTATCTTTTAAAAAACTTTAAATCCATAACTTCGGTTTTTTACAATTTTATGGATACAATTAACGACTTTATAGCCAATGCCCTGCCGTATACGGAGTGGCCAATGTTTCTTTTGTTGATAGGCGGTGGACTCTTTTTGGTTTTTTATTCCAAATTAATGCCCTATCGTTTTTTCGGTCACGCTATAGCAATTACAGCAGGTAAATATGATAATTCAAATTCAAAAGGTGAGGTAAGTTCTTTTCAAGCGCTTTCGGCTGCAGTTGCTGCTACAGTTGGCTTGGGGAATATATCTGGGGTAGCTATTGCCATTCATGATGGTGGACCTGGAGTGGTGTTTTGGATTTGGATGACAGCATTAATAGGTATGTGTATCAAATTTTATTCTTGTAGTTTGGCAATTATGTATCGTGGTACAGATTCAGACGGTAAATTACAGGGAGGCCCCATGTATTATATAACTAAAGGATTGGGTGAGAAGGCAAGACCTTTGGCTATTTTCTTTGCGATATGTGGTCTCTTTGGCTTTTTGGGTGTGTTTACTGCCAATCAGTTCACGGAAACATTTATGAGTGTAGTAGAACCTGGTTCCAACATCATTGAAATGAGTGATGAGAATTGGAAATGGACCATTGGTTTAATACTGGCCATTATTACTTCGTTTGTCATATTTGGTGGATTGACAAAGATTGCAAAGGTTGCCTCAGCCATAGTGCCATTTATGGTCGCGGTATATTTAATTGCCGTTATAGCGGTTATGGCGATGAACTCTAGTCAAATATTCCCAGCTCTGAAAATGATATTTACGGAAGCTTGGAACTTTAAATCTTTAGCTACTGGCGGATTTTGGGGATTGGTAATTATTGGTGTCCGTAGGGCAATGTTTTCAAATGAGGCAGGTTTAGGTAGCGCGCCAATGTATCACGGGCAATCAAAAAACGATGAGCCTATTCGCGAAGGCTTGGTGGCTATGTTGGGGCCGTTTATAGATACCATTTTGGTATGTACATTTACGGCAATCGTAATTATTCTCAGTGGAGCGTATTTGGAAGATTCTAGTGGAATTGTAATGACCTTATCAGCTTTTGAAAGAACCCTGTTCGGTTGGGGAGATATATTGTTAATGGTAATAGTTACGGCATTTGCACTATCCACTTTGTTTACCTATTCCTATTACGGAGTAAAATCTTTATCCTTTTTGACCAATGCTAAAATAGGTAAGTTGTATAACTGGTATTTTGTGATTATGATCGTTTTTGCGGCAGTGGCCTCTTTAGAGCTGGTAAAGAATTTAATTGATTTGTCCTATGCCTTAATGGTAATACCTAATATGATTGCCGTACTTTTGTTGGCTCCAAAGGTAAATGTGGAATTGAAGAAATACATAATAAAGTTGAAGGATGGCAGATCATAGAGCAGGCTTCGTAAATATAATAGGAAATCCAAATGTTGGTAAGTCGACATTGATGAATGCTTTTGTGGGTGAAAAATTATCCATAATAACATCAAAGGCGCAAACTACTAGGCATCGTATATTAGGTATTGTGAATGGAGACGATTTTCAGATGATTCTTTCTGATACTCCTGGAATTATAAAACCTGCCTACGAACTACAGAGTAGTATGATGGATTTTGTAAAATCTGCTTTTGAAGATGCCGATGTGTTACTTTATATGGTAGAGATAGGGGAGAAGGCTTTAAAAGATGAAACTTTTTTCGAGAAAATTAAAAACAGTAAAATTCCTGTTTTACTATTATTAAATAAAGTAGATACAGCTACCCAAGAATTATTGGAAGAGCAAGTTCAGTATTGGCAAGACTTATTACCTACGGTAGAGTTGCATCCAATTTCAGCATTATCTAATTTTAATATAAAGGGAGTTTTTGAACGTATTGTTGAGCTACTTCCAAAATCGCCTGCCTATTATCCTAAAGATCAGTTAACTGACAAGCCAGAACGCTTTTTTGTGAATGAGACTATCCGGGAAAAAATATTACTAAATTATAAAAAGGAAATTCCTTACGCGGTAGAAATAGAAACCGAAGAGTTTTTTGAAGATGAGTATATCATTCGTATGCGTGCTGTAATTATGGTTGAGCGCGATTCTCAAAAAGGAATTATCATTGGTCACAAAGGGGCAGCCTTAAAGCGCGTTGGCGTAGAAGCTAGAAAAGATTTAGAGAAATTTTTTGGTAAGCAGGTTCACATTGAACTCTACGTGAAAGTGAACAAGAATTGGCGAAGCGATGCACGTCAATTAAAGCGTTTTGGCTACAATAAATAGGGGTAATTAAAAATTTTAGATAAAAAAGAACTTTTTATCTAATCTGGGGTGATATATGAACCCTTTAGTGTCAGGTATTTGCATCAGAAGTCTTCTGCTTATTGACTTTATCCGACTAATTTTTATCTTAAAGTACGCTTTAATTCTTCAAGTTGAAAAGAAAAGCCTATTTTTGAATTATCGATAAACTGTCATAAAACCCCGATGAAATGCATAACGTGATAATTTTTGGTGCCTCTGGGCACGGTAGTGTTGTTTTGGATTGTTTAGAGAAAGAGGGGGAGTATAATGTAATTGGTTTTGTAGATTCTTACAGGGTAAAAGGGACAATAGTTAATGGTTATCAAGTTTTAGGTAGTGAATATGACTTACCATTTTTAATAAACAGATTTAATGTTAGAGGTGGAGTTGTTGCCATAGGCGATAACTGGACAAGAAAGCTTGTTGTGGATAAAATTTCAAAAATAGCACCTAATTTTAATTTTATAAATACCATTCATCCTAGTGCTAAAATTGGTAAAGATGTATTGATGGGCTGTGGGAATGTAATTATGCCTGGGGCAATAATTAATTCAAATTCACTTATTCATGATTTCTGTATACTTAATTCGAATTCTATTTTAGAGCATGATTCTGTAATGGAGAGCTATGCCAGTTTAGCTCCATCCTCATGTTGTGGAGGAAATGTTTTTCTTGGTAAGTTTTCTTCAATTTGCTTAGGAGCTTCATTGGTAAATGGAATTGAGATTGGACAGCATACCGTTATTGGAGCTGGGGCTTTAGTTGTTGATCATTTTGGAGATAACGTTATGGCTTACGGGTCACCAGCAAGAATTGTCCGAAAACGGTCAGTTGGTGAACCTTATCTATCCACTCCTAAAAAGCGGCAACTTTCTGAAAAGGAATCTTTTGAAGTGATCCCGTCTAATCTCTCTGTTTAACTTATGGTGTAAATGCCAGTTTAAATATTACCTTTGCTCCAAATTTAAGCTATGGGTGCTATTGTTGCCATTGTAGGGAGACCTAATGTAGGAAAATCAACATTTTTTAATAGATTAATTCAAAGACGCGAGGCTATTGTAGATGCCGTTAGCGGTGTTACACGTGATCGCCATTATGGTAAAAGTGATTGGAACGGAAAAGAGTTTTCAATTATTGATACCGGCGGATATGTTGTGGGTAGTGATGATGTTTTTGAAAAGGAAATTGATAGGCAAGTTGAATTGGCGATCGAAGAAGCTGATGCCATAATTTTTATGGTGGACGTTGAAACTGGTGTTACCGGTATGGATGAAGATGTAGCCAAGTTACTTAGAAGAGTGAAAAAGCCTGTTTTTTTGGCGGTCAACAAGGTTGATAATGCCAAAAGAGCGGAGGATGCTGTTGAATTTTATTCTTTAGGCCTTGGTGAGTATTATACCTTATCTAGTATAAATGGAGGTGGTTCTGGAGAATTGCTAGATGCCTTGGTAGAAAAGTTGCCAGATGTTGTGGAAGAGGAGAGTGATTTGCCAAGATTTGCCGTTGTTGGTAGGCCCAATGCGGGTAAGTCTTCTTTTATTAATGCATTGATAGGGGAGGATAGGTACATTGTTACTGATATTGCTGGTACTACAAGAGATAGTATCGATACCAAATACAATAGATTTGGGTTTGAATTCAACTTAGTAGATACGGCAGGTATTCGTCGTAAGGCAAAAGTGAAAGAAGATTTGGAGTTCTATTCCGTTATGCGTTCGGTTAGGGCAATTGAGCATTGCGATGTTTGTATTTTAATGTTAGATGCAACAAGAGGTTTTGATGGTCAGGTAGAAAATATTTTCTGGTTAGCACAGCGTAACCATAAAGGGATAGTTATTCTTGTGAATAAGTGGGATTTGGTAGAGGATAAAGAGACCAATACTATAAAGCACTATACCGATAAAATTAAAAAAGCTATTGAGCCATTTACAGATGTGCCAATTCTTTTTGTTTCGGTATTGACAAAACAACGTATTTTCAAGGCAATAGAAACTGCAGTTGAGGTATATAATAATCGTAATAAAAAGATTATTACCCGTAAGTTCAATGAAACAATGTTGCCAATAATAGAGAATTATCCGCCGCCGGCGTATAAAGGTAAATTTGTTAAGATTAAATTCTGTACGCAATTACCAACTCCATATCCGCAGTTTGCTTTCTTCTGTAACCTGCCGCAATATGTACGTGAGCCTTACAAGCGTTATTTAGAGAATAAGATACGTGAGGAGTATGATTTTACTGGTGTCCCTATTACGGTATTTATGAGGAAGAAGTAAGGTTGCTAAGAAATCGAGGTGTTAGAATTTAAAAATAAACTCTAATCATTAGATAAGGAAATAAGAAGTGGTCAAATATTTTGCGCAGCAGAATTTTTTGACCATTTTTTTTGGAGTTTTAACCAACAACCCACCCCTAGCCCCTCCCGAGAGGGGAACAGTTTCTAACTTGAATTAAAGATTTTGAATAAAACAGTCCATGTACTTCTTATTGTGACAAAAACTCTTACTATCGAAACCTGCAACTAAATGCATATTTCGCCCCTCTTAGGAGGGGATAAAGGGGTGGGTAATAAAATGTGTATGATTGCTGTATAATTATATACAATAGACCTAAGCCTAGTTGTTACTAGAAAGCGAATAGATATAAACAGGCTTTAATATCTCTGGATATTGAAAATGAAGCCATTTGTATTAAAATAAACTACCATCCGCCAGAAGCACCGCCACCGCCAAAGCCGCCGCCACCGAAACCTCCTCCGAATCCACCGCCACCAAAGCTTCCGCCTCCGCCGCTACCGAATCCGCCACTAGAACCACTAGAACGTCCCATATTACTTAGAATAATCATATCCCAAGGACTAAGACCCCTGCGTCTTCTACCGTTATTTCCGCCGTTATTGTCGTCGTTTTTGCGACTCCAAAGTATAAAGAGGATTACGAGAAAAATGATAAAGGGTAAAAATGAGGAGAAAGGGGATTTACTGTTATTTCCAAAGGTTCTGTCTTCTTCAAATTCACCATTTAAAACTTGAAAAATAACATCTGACCCTTTATTTAGTCCACCATAATAATCCCCAGCTCTAAATTCTGGAAGGATTACTTGTTCAATAATGCGTTTTGATATAGCGTCTGTAAGTAGACCTTCTACACCATACCCGGTGCTAATAGCAACTTTTCTGTCGTTTTCGGCTAAAATTATGAGAATACCATTGTCTTTGCCTTCTTGACCAATTCCCCATTTTTGCCCCCAGTTGGCACCCAAATAATTAATGTTTTCGCCATTAGTGCTCGCAATAATGGTTACTACAATTTGGGTAGAAGTGCTGTCCGAATAACGAACCAATTTTTGGCTAAGGGCTACTTTCTGCTGGTCGCTCAATAAATTGGTGTAATCATAGACACTGGTCTGTAATGCCGGTTTTTCAGGGATTTCAAACTGACTCCATGACGGAGTGCACCAAAGAAAAAGAATTACAAGGCTAACCTTTAGATATCTCATTGCTTAGTTCGTTGGTGTCATCTGATTGCCAAGGAAAATGGCTTCTTAACTCTTCGCCAGCTTTTAAAACACCAGCTACTAAACCTTCTTTAAAAGCTCCTTTCTCAAAATGTGTTTGAATGCTATTTCTAGTAGTTTGCCAAAAGTCTTTAGGTACTACATTGTCAATACCCTTATCACCACAAATTACAAACTTCTTATCGTGTACGGCTACATAGATAAGAACTCCGTTTTCTTGTTTGGTGTTGTCCATTTTTAATAAATGAAAAACCTCTTTGGCTCTCTCGTAATGGTCTTTGTCTGTATGTGCTTCAATATGCACTCTAATTTCACCAGAAGTATTTTTTTCTGCTTCAAGAATAGCGTTCACTATGTCTTGCTCTTCTTTGGCGGTTAAAAAATCTTCTACCTTGGACATAAAATATCAATCAAATTCAAAATTTACGTCTGGTGCATTTTCTGATCCTGCATCAGCTTTATAATATGCTAGCTCATCAAAGTTAAATATGCCTGCCAAAATTGAATTTGGAAATTTTTTGATGTGAAGGTTATATGGTTCTACGGTTGCGTTAAACCTATCACGTGCTACGTTTATTCTATTTTCGGTGCCTTCTAATTGAGATTGTAGTTCCAGAAAATTTTGATTTGCCTTTAAGTCAGGGTAGCGTTCAACGGTAACCAATAATCTACTTAGTGCACTGCTTAATCCACTTTGCGCTTGATTGAACTGTGCTAATTGCTCTGGGGTTATATTAGTTGGGTCAATGCTTACCGAAGTTGCTTTGGATCTTGCCTCGATTACATCGGTCAAAGTACCTTTTTCAAAATCAGCGGCACCTTGTACTGTTTTTACTAGGTTGCCTATAAGGTCGTTTCTACGTTGATAGGCACTTTCAACATTTGCCCAGGTTTTTGTAGAAGTTTCTTTTAACGCTATTGCTGTGTTGTTGAAACCTACGCCCCACTGGTATAGTCCAAACGCTATTACAGCGATTACGATTAATGCGATTAGTCCTTTTTTCATAATGGTTGTGTTATAATTGGTCTTTAATTTTATTTAGTTCCGCTTTTACGCGCTCCAATTTTTGAATAATGTCAAAATTGGAAAGTGTTTTTTGCTTTTCTTCTTTGAGGTGGATTTTGGCGCCATCAAGAGTAAAACCTCTTTCTTTTACCAAATGATAGATAAGCTGAAGGTTTTTAATGTCCTGTGGCGTAAATTTTCTATTTCCTTTTGCGTTCTTTTTTGGTTGAAGTACATCGAACTCTTTTTCCCAAAAACGAATTAACGAGGCGTTTACACCGAAAGCACGGGCTACTTCACCAATACCATAATATCTTTTTTCTGGGAGGTCTATCTGCATTAATCTAATGATTGGTTTTCTTGATTAGCAAATTTAAGCATGTTTTCAAACTCTTCTGGAGATAAACTTCCGTAATAGAAATTAATAGGGTTTATACGATCTTTATCTTTCCAAACTTCATAATGTAAATGTGGAGCTTCCGATCTACCTGTACTGCCTACAAAGCCAATTAAATCGCCTCGTTTTACTTTTTGACCCTTCTTCACGTTATACTGGCTTAAATGCGCATAAAGGCTTAAATACCCGTAGCCATGCTCAATACGTATATGTTTGCCGTACCCTGATGAATTATTATCTGCTCTGGTTATTTTACCGTCTCCAGAAGCATATACCGGTGTGCCTTTAGGTGCGGTGAAGTCCATGCCATAGTGCATTTTTCTTGCTTTCGTGAAAGGATCTGAACGCCAACCATAACCTGAAGCCATGCGGGTTAAATCTTCATTATTGATAGGCTGTATGGCGGGAATGGACATCAATAATTTTTCTTTTTCTTCGGCAAGTTTTGTGATTTCATCTAAAGACTTAGACTGTATGGCCATTTGTTTTTTAATAATATCCAGCCTTTTGGTGGTAGATATTATCATCTCGGAATTGTTGAAGCCCTCTAAAGATTTATAACGGTTAATACCTCCAAACCCTGCTTTACGTTGCTCGTCGGGTATTGGATTTGCTTCAAAATATAAACGGTAGATATTGTTGTCCCTTTCTTCAATATTGCCCAGAACTTCTTCAATCTGTTCCATTTTTTTATTCAACAGTTCATATTGAAGCTCGTAGTTCTTTACTTCCCTTGACAAAGAAAGTTCTCTAGGGGTGTTTACGAGATTGGTGTTCAGTAATAGAATTAAACCTAACAGACCAAAAAGGCACGATCCCAAAATAAAGAAGGTTATATTTCTATAACGTTTAGATTTTTGGGGTTCTATTTTACGGTACGACAGCGTATCTGGGTCGTAATAGTATTTTACCTTAGACATGAATGTTATTTATCCTATTTTTGTTTTTTAATTATTAGGGAACAAACAAATATAAAAATAGTTTTATATAAACCGTTAAAATTTGTAAAAGCTTAGCATTTTAGATGAATTCCAAAGAAACAAGAACTCAATTTCTGAATTTTTTCAAAGGTAAAGAACACAAAATAGTGCCTTCTGCACCTATGGTCATAAAAGATGACCCAACCCTGCTTTTTACAAATGCGGGCATGAACCAGTTCAAAGAATATTTTTTAGGTATTAGTCAGCCTAAGAGCTCAAGAGTGGTAGATACTCAAAAATGTTTGCGTGTAAGTGGTAAACATAATGATTTGGAGGAAGTAGGTAAAGATACCTATCACCATACCATGTTCGAGATGTTGGGCAACTGGAGCTTTGGCGATTATTTTAAAGAAGAGGCTATTGCCTGGGCATGGGAATTGTTGACCGAAGTATTTAAAATAGATAAGGATAGTTTGTACGTATCAGTTTTTGAAGGTAGTGAAGATGCCGATCAATTGGATATGGATAAAGAGGCGTTTGAGCTATGGAAGAAAATTGTTCCACAGGATAGAATTATCATGGGGAACAAGAAAGATAATTTTTGGGAAATGGGCGACCAAGGACCGTGTGGACCATGTTCCGAGATTCACGTGGATATTCGCTCAAAAGAAGAAAAGGCAAAAGTATCTGGTGCAAGTTTGGTAAATAAAGACCATCCGCAGGTAGTGGAAATTTGGAACCTGGTATTTATGCAATACAACCGCAAAGCAGATGGTTCGTTAGAGAGTTTGCCGGCTAAGCACGTAGATACGGGAATGGGGTTTGAACGTCTTTGTATGGTTTTACAAGGAGTACAATCTAACTATGATACAGATATATTTACGCCGTTAATTCGAGAAATAGAAACCATAACAAATTCCGATTATGGTAAAAATGAAGAAATTGATATAGCTATTCGTGTTATCAGTGATCACATTCGCGCGGTGGCATTTTCTATTGCAGACGGTCAGTTGCCAAGTAATACAGGTGCCGGTTATGTGATAAGAAGAATATTAAGAAGAGCGGTACGCTACGGATTCACCTTTTTAAATACCAAAGAACCTTTTATGTTCCGTTTGGTAAATGTTTTAACGGATTCTTTGGGTGCAGCTTACCCGGAATTGAAAGAACAAAAACAACTGATCGAAAATGTGATCAAGGAAGAAGAATACTCTTTCTTGAAAACCTTAGATCAGGGCTTGTTGCTTTTAGATACTATCATAAAGAATACAAAAGGAAAGGTCGTAGATGGCGGAAAAGCTTTTGAGCTATATGATACTTTCGGGTTTCCAATAGATTTAACTGCATTGATTCTTAGTGAAAAAGGATATGAGTTAGATGAGGCTGGCTTTAATGAGGCAATGCAGAAGCAGAAGAATAGGTCAAAATCCGCATCGTCCGTATCTAAAGAAGATTGGGAAGTTTTACAAGAGGATAATGAGCAAGAGTTTGTTGGTTATGATATGCTTGATGTTGAGGTAAAGATTACCAAATACAGAAAAATAACGTCCAAAAAAGAAGGTACACAATATCAACTGGTATTTAATCTAACCCCTTTTTATGCCGAAGGGGGTGGTCAAGTTGGTGATAAAGGGTATTTAGAAGATGCACATGGCGATGTCATTTATATTACCGATACTAAGAAAGAGAATAACGAGATCATTCATTTTGCCAAGAACCTACCAAAGGATTTAAATGAAAGTTTTAAAGCGGTCGTGGATAAAAAGCAACGCAACAGAACTGAAGCTAACCATACGGCAACGCACTTGTTGCATCAGGCATTAAGAGAAGTTTTGGGTAAGCACGTAGAGCAAAAAGGGTCTTCGGTACATTCAAAATATTTACGATTCGATTTTTCTCATTTTTCTAAAATGACACCAGAAGAATTGCAGGAGGTTGAGAATTTTGTGAATGCTCGTATAGATGGACAATTACAGCTTCAGGAAGAAAGAAACGTACCAATGAAAACTGCGCTAGCAGAGGGCGCTATGGCGTTATTTGGTGAAAAATATGGAGATGCGGTAAGAACCATTCGTTTTGGTCAGTCCATAGAATTATGTGGAGGAACACATGTAAAGAATACGGGAGATATCTGGCAATTTAAAATAAAGTCAGAGGGCGCCGTTGCAGCAGGTATTAGAAGAATAGAAGCAATTACCGGTGATGCCGTTAAAGATCTTCATACTGATAATGACAAATTGCTATCAGAAATAAAACATGTTCTAGGCAATAGCCAAGATCCGTTAAAGTCGGTTTCAAGTCTTCAGGAAGAGAATAGTAGCCTTAAAAAACAAGTAGCTGAATTACTTAAGGATAAGACAAAAAACCTAAAAGGTGATTTACTTTCAGAACTTAAGGAAATCAACGGAGTGCAGTTTCTAGCTAAAAAAGTAGATTTAGATGCAGCTGGTATTAAAGACCTTAGTTTTGAAATGGGCGGCAATAAGGATAATTTGTTTTTACTGTTCGGAACAGAGCAAAATGGTAAAGCTTTATTGTCCTGTTATATATCTAAAGAACTGGTTGCCTCCAAAGGATTAAATGCCGGGACAATTGTTCGCGAGCTTGGTAAGTATATTCAAGGTGGTGGTGGTGGTCAACCTTTCTTTGCCACTGCAGGCGGTAAAAACCCTGGTGGTATTGAAGAGGCTTTGGTAAAGGCAGAAGATTATTTGAAGTAGTTGTGCATTGTTTAAGAAATTCGTAAAACGATAAGGAATCAAAAAATGAATCTCTTAACTGAAATACCGTTATCTAAAGCTAATAATCCTATTGACTACTCTAGTCAGTTATTATTGTTGGGCTCTTGTTTTTCTGAAAACATTGGGGCTAAGCTATCGTATTACAAATTTCAAGGAATACAGAATCCGTTTGGGATATTGTTTCATCCTTTGGCAATTGAAAGGATAATTGAAAAGTCGGTAAATCAAGAATTCTTTACTGAAGAAGATGTGTTTAACGAGAATGAACAATGGCATAGTTTTGATGCGCATTCTAGCTTAAGTAATCCGTCCAAAGCACAAATTATTGAAGATTTAAATAATGCAATAAGTAGAACTTCAACGCAAGTAAATACAGCTAGTCATATCATTATCACTTTAGGTACCGCTTGGGTGTACCGCAAGACTTCTAGCAATAAAGTAGTGGCAAATTGCCATAAAGTACAGCAGTCTAATTTTACTAAAGAGCTGTTAAGCGTTGAAGAGGTGGTTAAGAGTTTAAATCGAGTTATCACATTTGTGCAATCTGTAAATCCTACAGTACAATTTATATTTACGGTATCACCTGTTAGGCACTTAAAGGACGGATTCCTGGAGAATCAAAGAAGTAAAGCGCATCTCATTGCCGCCATTCATCAGGTTTTGAATGAGGATAGGGTATCTTATTTTCCTAGTTATGAATTAATGATGGATGAGTTACGTGATTATCGTTTTTACGCCAAAGATATGATTCACCCCAATGAGGTGGCGATAGAGTATATCTGGGAGAAGTTTAGATTAGTTTGGATTAAAGATAGTATGGACGATCACATGAAAAAAGTTGATGAAATACAACGTGGATTACAACATCGACCTTTTAATCCGGATAGTGAAGCACATCAAAAATTTTTAACATCGTTACGTAGAAAGATTACGTATATACAGAAAGAGTATCCCTTTATGGATTTTCAAATTTCAAAGTCATGAAAAAATTTATTGCAGGCGTTCTAATTACTTTAGCAATTGTATTGGTGGTTCGTTCCTGCAATGATGGTAAGGAAGATAAATCTATTCTTAAAGAAAACTCCATGCTCATCCAACAAGAAATTACCAACGTTTCTAAGTTGGTGGTGGCTGAAGGGCATTTTGCGGAAGTGTACAACTATAAAGATTCAAAAGAACTTTTTGGTCCGTTATTGAGGGCGGAAAAAAAGGCATTGGTTGTGGTAAATGCAGATGTAACCGTGGCTTATGATTTAAGTAAGATTGAATTTGAAGTTGATGAAACCACAAAAACAGTTAAGATCAATAGTATTCCAAATGCAGAGGTTAAGTTAAATCCTGATTTTGAATACTACGATGTTACCGCAGATTATTTGAACCAGTTTGATGCTACCGATTATAATAAAATAAAGAAAACGGTAAATGCATCATTAATGAAAAAAGTGCAAGCTTCTTCATTATTGGGCAATGCGGAGAATAGACTAATTAGTGAGCTGCAGAAATTTTATATTCTTACCAATTCTATGGGTTGGCAATTAACCTACCAAGAACAGACCATAGAATCCTTAGAGGCACTACAAGAAATTAAGCCAGGGATTTTGCCGTAGCTAATGCTAATCCGTCATCAATTAATTGCCCTAGTTTGGGTTGGTCAAGTTTAATATTTTCAAGGTGTCGCTCTATATTTTTTGCTAATTTGTCATCATTACTTTTTATGGCCAATTCATAAATTTCCACGGGCAATAACCAATCTGTTGGGTATTTTTCCTGTATTTCCTTAAAAATTTTTGTTCTGGAAACAATAGTGTTTTTTCCCTCTCTAAAATCCCTGATTGTCTTATAATAAGATTCTAGTTCATTTAAACCTTCTTGATCTTTGTTAACACTACTAGGGCTTAGAGAATGGTCTAAAAGGTCAAAACTATGCAAATCTGCGGGACCATGGTAGGCAGAAACTATGTCTTCACCAATTGCCATATTGTACAGTTCATCGCTAGATTCAAAAAGGGTTGTTCCATTATGGGTTACCTTACAATTTTCAAAAGTAATTAAGATAATTCTACCTTGAAGATTACGTGTGCCGGTAACTATTTTACCGGTAACATTGATTCCGCCAATAAAATCTAACGAAACAATTTCACCTTCATAAATCTTATATGCTTTAAGGTCGCGCGGACTCATGTCTTCAATAGGGATATTAATACCCTTAAGCCTTCCGATAGGAGAGCCAAAACCAGTTTCATGCTGATTGATATCTTGCCCTACCAACTCTTTTTCTCGGTATGCTAAAGCAGATTTGCCCTTGGTTTGAAAGTATATAGGTTTGCCTTCATGAGAAATCAATGATTCAAAATTACCGGATACTTGTAATCCAGTACTTAGTTCAATTGTCCCTAGTTCTTTTGAGTCTATAAGTTTCTGTAAACCTGAAAGTCCACCCTTTCGTAAAGCCATTGTATTTGCAAAGTCTTCAAGAACCTGACTCAAAAAAGCAAAATCTGGAGTAACAAAAAGTTGTGGTTGAGGTTTGGTGATATCAAAAGAGGTTCTTGCCGCTTCAATGGAATAAGGCAGTTTTTTTACATTATCTGTCATGCACCACTGGCTTTCACCAATAGAGGATAAAAGTCCCGCTCCGTAAATCTTAGGGTCTTCTAAGGTTCCTATGAGTCCGTATTCCACGGTCCACCAATGCAAGTTTCTAATAAGCGCCATTTCGCTGGGTTCACCCATATTGTCCTGAAGAAATTCAATATGCTTTTCAGACTTTTGAATTTCTTCTATTGGTGTGCCTTTAGCTTCTTTGATAATGGATAAATGGCGTACAGCTTCGTATAGTTCAAAATCTTTAGCACTAGATATGGCCTTACAACCAATTTCCCCAAATCGCCTTAAATATGCAGCATATTCAGGGTTGGCAATAATAGGCGCATGGCCCGCTCCTTCATGAATGATATCTGGGGCAGGGGTATAGGCAATATTTTCTAATTGTCGAATATCAGAAGCTATAACTAGAACATTGTAGGCTTGGAACTCCATAAAAGCGGCTGGTGGAATAAAGCCATCTACAGCAACGGCGGCCCAGCCTAAATCTTTTAAAATACGGTTCATGCCATACATATTTGGGATGTTGTCTATGGAGATGCCTGTTTTACGTAAGCCTTCCGTATATGATTTATGGGCAACTTGGCTAAGGTAATCTACATTTTTGCGCATCACATATCTCCAAACAGCTTGGTTTATAGGGGTGTAATCCTCATAGTTTTGAGGTTTAATGTATTGCCTTAAATGTGATGGAAGTTTATCCAAAATAGGATTGCTTTCATATGTAGAAGAAAATTCACCCATAATTATACTTTTGAAGCCTATATTATTTCTATTAAATATAGGATTATAGGACTAATTAAATGTTAAATTTAATTTAATTAGGAAATAAGACTTTATATTGATGATATAAAAGTAATTATTACTTTATAGGGTTCGCGAGGGACCATTAATCAGGAAAATATTTTGATGGAAAAATTAGATTTTATAGATAGGGAGATATTAAAGATTTTGCAGAAAGATGCAAAAATTGGTGCCAAGGCAATTGCAGAGCAACTTGGAATGACAAAAACACCAGTATATGAACGTATTAAACGTCTTGAGCATGATGGGTTTATAAAGAACTATGTAGCTATTTTGGATAAGGACAAAATTGAGAATAGTATAACGGTTTTTAGCTTTGTTTCTTTAGAGGCTCAAAAAGGCGCAATGATGGATGATTTTTTTGAGCAGGTAAAAAAGTATCCTGAAGTGGTAGAATGCTTTGTAGTGGGTGGCGAGTTTGATTTTCTCCTTAAAGTTGTAGTAGCCAACCTTGATGCCTATTATAATTTCGCAAAATTTAAGATAGCTTCTTTACCAAGTATTGGTGGTGTTAAGAGCGCTTTTGTTTTAAATGAGGTAAAGAACGATACGCATTTTCCATTATTGTAAATAAAAAAGGCTTGCAGATGATTTCATCTGCAAGCCTTTTTTATAATATGTGTTTATTATTTCATTGCAACCGCATTAGGTGGGTATTGCTCTAGAATTTGAGATACAAATTCTCTAATTCGTTCTTCTTTTTTGGCAATATTCTTGGTGTTGGATAGTGTTCCCACACCTTTACCTTGCCATACCAGTTCGTTTGTATTGTTATCTATTAGGTCAATATAAAGAGAACCCTGTGTGCTGGCACTTACGCTAGTGCCGCCCCAGCCAAAACCAGGTCCCCAAGCCCATGGGTTGTAACCCCATCCCCAGGCACCGCCCCAACCGTAGTTGTTATTATAAACATCAACGCGTTCTTGCTCTTTGGTAAAAATACTGACCAATAGATCTGGCTTTTCAGATTTTACGAAACCTCTAGAGCTCATTTCGGTTTCAATAGCGCGTAGAATTCGTTTTTTGTCCAAGTCGGATATTTGTGCTTTGTCTATTCCTGTTTTATAAAATGCATATGTTTTATAACCATTAAAATCAGCTTTCTGGTCATAATCTGAAAGTACGCTTACAGATGAACAGGAAGTAATAAAAACTAAAAGAAGCAGCGGTAAGCCAAGTAGTTTG
The DNA here is from genome assembly GCF_001447995.1 of Maribacter dokdonensis DSW-8. NCBI lineage: Bacteria > Pseudomonadati > Bacteroidota > Flavobacteriia > Flavobacteriales > Flavobacteriaceae > Maribacter > Maribacter dokdonensis. Next base: position 114,785 of record NZ_LDPE01000003.1, read on the forward strand.
ATGTTTTTCATAACGTTATATATTTTAAGTACTTAATTTTCTCTAATTGAAATAATCACAAATATCATGCCGAGCTATGTTAAAACTTATTGGGTATTTGTTTTTGGATCATAACCATAAGGACAATGTCTACAACCGCTTTCACAACAATAGCCTCGCTTAAGATGATATTGTTTGGTAAAGACCCTATAACCGTTCTCAGACCAGTAAAAATCTCCCTCCTCGATCGGAATTATTTTCTTCATCGTAAAACATACTATTTAGGAATATAAAGTTACTTCTTTATGTTGATAACCTTGTCGTGTAATCTGTTCAAGTTATATACATAAGTACTTTAGCCCTATTTTAACCATTAATCGGTTTTGTTGGCAATAAAAACCGGTAATTTTTAGTTGAACTATTTTTGGCTTTATCTTTGTAATAGTATTACCAAAGTAATTCTATGATTCTGGTATTTAGACATTTCTTCTATAAAAATTATGTGGGTCTTTCACTTTGGCCTTTCATATTTCTAAAAAATGGAAGTTTAAAAAATGATGATGTACTTATAAATCACGAGAAAATTCATTTGCGTCAGCAGCAAGAATTATTGATCCTGCCTTTTTATATTCTTTACCTTACAGAGTGGGCAATTCGTGCCGTTTGTTATTTGGATACCTATAAAGCTTATCAAAATCTTAGCTTTGAGAGAGAAGCTTACATGCATGAAAATGATATGGATTATTTGTCCAATCGCAAAACCTTTAGCTTTATTAAATATCTTTGGCGTTAAAAATCGCCCTTCTTGCATAGCATCAATCAACTTGTTGAACTTCCCTTATTCGCTGAAAAGAATGTTACAGTAGTACTAAAGCGCGAAGATCTACTACATCCGTTTATATCTGGTAATAAATTTAGAAAGCTAAAGTATAATATGTTGGCTGCCCAAGCGGAAGGTAAGAACACGTTATTGACTTTTGGCGGGGCATTTTCCAATCATATTGCAGCAACAGCTTACGCCGCAAGAGAAAAGGGATTTAATGCTATTGGAATCATTCGTGGCCAAGAGCTGGAACATACTTGGCGGCATAATGCAACTTTACATAAAGCCCATGAAGATGGCATGCAATTCAAATTTATCAGTAGAGAAGAATATAGGCAAAAGGAAGATATAAAGTTTATTGACCTATTAAGAAGGGAGTTTGGGGATTTTTATCTTGTGCCGGAAGGAGGTACGAATAGTTTGGCGATACAAGGGTGTGAAGAAATTTTAACCAAAGAAGATGAACTATTCAATTGTGTTTGTACTAGTGTAGGTACCGGTGGTACTGTGTCTGGGTTGATCAATGCTTCTTTTGCTAAGCAGCAAATCATTGGTTTTTCAGCATTAAAAGGAGCTTTTTTGAAGTCTGAAGTAGAGAAGTTGGTACAGAAAGATAATTGGCAAATAAATAATGATTTTCATTTTGGCGGCTATGCTAAAATAACGGAAGAATTGGTAAGGTTCATCAATGAGTTTAAAGCAAAAACGCAAATTTCTTTAGATCCCGTTTATACCGGAAAAATGATGTTTGGGTTGTGTCAAATGATCCAGCATGATACTTTTGTGCCAGGATCAAAAATTTTGGCAATTCATACTGGTGGTCTGCAAGGTATTACTGGTATGAATAGTATACTGAAAAAGAAAAATTTACCTTTGTTGCATATATGAAAAAGATAATTTTATTGATTTTGTTGATGGGCGTGGCGCTTACTTCATGTAAATCGAAAAAAAGATATTCGGATCAATTACGAACCAAGAATGTTCAAAATGAGCGAAGAAACTCTAAAGCGGATAGTCCTAATAAAGGGGAAAAGGCAGATTTGCCTGCTGAGCCTTCAAAATTTATTAGGTTTAAAATAGACTCACCAACCGAATACATAGAAACTTTTGCTGAAACTGCCCAATTAGAAATGATGGGGTATGGTATACCGGCAAGTATTACTTTGGCGCAGGGATTATTGGAGAGCGGTAATGGTAAAGGAGAATTGGCTATGAAAACCAACAATCATTTTGGTATTAAATGCCACAAAGGGTGGGAAGGTGATTACGATTTTCATGATGACGATGAAAAAGGGGAATGTTTTAGAAAATACAATCATCCTATGTATTCCTTTAGAGACCATAGTATATTTTTAACAACGAGGTCCAGGTATGCGTTCTTGTTCAATTTGAGACATACAGACTATAAAGGTTGGGCAAGGGGTTTGCGTAAAGCTGGTTATGCCACAGATCCAAAGTATCCGCAGAAATTAATTTATTTAATAGAGAAGTATGATCTGCATAAGTATGACAAGCAAATAAAAAAGGCTGGCTATACTGATAATACGGTGGTAGTTACTGGTGCGGACAATATTCATACGGTACAAAAAGGAGATACCCTGTACTCCTTGTCCAAAAAATATTATTTAAGTGTAGATGAGTTAATGCAGTTGAATAATCTGCGTAGCTCTGATCTGTCAATTGGACAGCCGCTTAAAGTCAAAAAGTAGTAAAAAATCAATAGAGCATATGATTTATCAAAGAAGTAGTGCCTTGTTTGCAGAGGCAAAGAAATATATACCAGGTGGCGTAAATTCACCGGTACGCGCATTTAAAGCAGTTGGTGGTGATCCAATATTCGTAAAAAAAGCGAAAGGAGCTTATTTGTATGATGAAGATGGTAATAAGCTAATTGATTTTATAGCATCATGGGGTCCTTTAATATTGGGTCATGCCCATGAGCCGGTAATCAATGCAGTGGTTGAAAAGGCTAAGAACGGAACTTCGTTTGGTATGCCAACGGAAATTGAGACAGAGCTGGCGAAATTGGCTATATCAATGGTGCCCAATATGGATAAGATCAGGTTTGTCAATAGTGGAACCGAAGCCTGTATGAGTGCTGTGCGTTTGGCAAGAGGCTTTACCGGTAGAGAAAAGATAATAAAATTTGCCGGATGTTACCACGGACATTCAGATTCGTTTTTGATTCAAGCGGGTAGTGGCGCGGTTACCTTTGGTAGTCCCAATAGTCCGGGTGTAACACAGGGTACGGCAAAGGATACGTTGTTGGCGGTTTATAATGATTTGAGCAGTGTAAAGGAGTTGGTAAAAGCCAATAAAGGAGAACTGGCAGCAATTATTATAGAGCCTATAGCAGGTAATATGGGGTGCATAATACCTACGGATGAATTTATTCAAGGACTTCGTGAAATCTGTACTCAAGAAGGAATTTTATTGATTTTTGATGAAGTTATGACAGGCTTTCGTCTAGCGAAAGGTGGGGCTCAAGAAGTACTTGGTATAAAAGCGGATATAGTCACTTACGGAAAAGTAATCGGTGGTGGATTACCTGTAGGAGCCTTTGCTGCAAGAACGGAGATAATGGATTATCTGGCTCCTGACGGACCCGTTTATCAAGCTGGTACTTTAAGTGGTAATCCTCTTGCCATGAGTGCCGGATTGGCAATGTTGACAGAATTGAACAATAATCCTGGGGTATTTAAAAGTCTTGCCGATAAAACCGAATACCTACATAAGGGCATTGCAGAGGTATTGAAAGAAAAGAATGTTGACCATCAAATTAACCGATATGGTAGTATGATTTCCGTTCATTTTACCAATGAGCCAGTAGTAGACTTTTCTTCATCTGCCAAGGGCAATAATGAAACGTTTAAAAAGTATTTTCACGGTATGTTGAATAAGGGTATTTACTTGCCCCCAAGTGCTTTTGAAAGCTATTTTTTAAATGATGCTTTAAGTTACGAAGATTTAGATGCAACTATCAATGCGTTAAAAGAAATAGAATTATAAGTAGAACAATTATATTGTAAATTGGTAATTAAAGAAAGCCCTGTTTTCAGGGCTTTCTTTATTATTTGAAATTATACTGAATACCCAGCTGAACGGCGTTAGAGAAAAACCGGTCAATAGTAAAATAGGAGTAATTTAAATGTACGGTTGTAAAATTCTTGATTCTGTAAGATAGTTTACCTTCATAACGCTGAAAACTATCTTCTTCCTGCTCGGCAAAAAGTGAAAAGTCGCTTTGCCAATTAAAATCTGAATCTTCGTTACCAATGGTGAATTGTAATCCTCCACCCGCATAAAGTCTATCTTCGGTAAGCCAGTAAGGAAAACCGTCTCTTCTCTCTTCAGAGCCAACGCCATAGGCACCTTCTATTAATGGACCAAATTTAAATTTGTCCAAATTCAGCAAATTATATTCTACTCTGGTGCCACCAATAGCGTAGTATTGACTATCAGTGTAGTAATCTGCTTTTACATAAAATTGGTGATCTAGGTTAGATGAGTATTCAAACTGCTGTGCTGCTTTTACCTGAATATCATAAATGTTTAATTCGTAACCCGGTCCTGTAGTAACGGGGTGTACTTTTAAAGCTAATGAAGATGTACTATTGTCACCTATAAAATCTATACCGGTATTAAAATGAAAGAATACCTTATTAAAATTATCTAATTCTACTTTGGCGCCAACGGAAAAAGGTTTTTTCTCATTGGACTCTGTTTTATATTGATAGGCAACACCGAGTAAATCTCTATCAATATCATTAGGTACTATAGTGTCCTTAAGAACTGAATATGTGGTACCTTGAACAATTGAGAATTTATGAAAGTCGAGTTTTGTATTATAAAAACCAAAATGGAAGGCATTGTTGAACAAGGTTGGGTTAAATTCATCTGCAATAGCAGATGAGGTAAGTCCTATGGAGTGCCCTTTCTTTTTTCTAGCTTCAATTTCAGATTTTTTTACAATAGCGTCATCCATTAAAACTTTGTACTTGCTTACATATAAAGATTGCTTTTCGTTAGTTTCAGATTTTACCTCATTGTTGAATGCAATTTTAAAATCGGGGTCAATTTTGTTCTGTGGTATGCTCAAGGCTATTTTACCTGCACCATCTACATCACCCTTTAGTAATAATAATTTCACCATGTGGTTCATGGTATTATAATCTCTAGGATTCTTTTCTATATGTTTGGCATATACTTGTTTTAAATACCGGCCATTGGCGTATTCAAGATTCCAATCTAAAATATGTTTAATAGAAATGGTATTGGTACACGTGCTCCAATCTAAAGCTTTCTGGTAATGTGAGTATTGCGCAAATAAAAGAGCAATGTTCTTTGATAGTCTAATTAAATCGGGTCTGCAGGGCTCTATTTCTTGGGCTTCCTCTAAGGCTTTGTCCGGATCATTGACCAGCAGATATCTTAGATAGTACTCAAAGTCTGTAAATTTCTTACTTGCAATGGTCTTTGTTTTTTCTTTCCATTCCTTAACCACTTCTGGAGAAATATTTCCACATTTTTGCCAAAGTTCTGCCTTGTCAAAATTAAGTTTTTCGGCATATGCTTCACTAATTGAAGTGGCCAGATCTTTATTGGATATGCTACAAGGTGCTATCTCATCTAGTTTCTGTAGCAAATCATCTTTATTGGATTTTACCAAAAAATCATAGTATGTATGTTGGTTCTCATCAGTTGGTTCTAAAGAATATAGAACGCTAAGTACTTGTTCTATAATTTCGGTATTATCTTCGGTATTGAAATTTTGATAATATTCTTTAAGAAGGGCGGGGTCATTTTGTCCCCATTCCATCTGCCTCTCTATCCACATTTTTTTAATGGTAGGTGTTGGGTAATTACTGACAATACTAATGTCCCTAGAAAAATCTGCATAAGAACTTGATGGGTTTTTTTGGTATAGTTGGTCTAATTGTGACCAAAGCTCTTCGGTTTTGCCTTGAGCCTCCATACCTTCTGCATAAGTAACTATTTCTTGGCTGTTTATGAATTTATTATTGTCAAATAGTTTTTCCATTAAGTTTGTTGCCTCTTTGGTTTTTTCTTCAACCACCAATCTGTTGATTTTTTTCTTTAAAGGCACCATAGTCTGCTTACTCCGGTTATAAGCTTTATAATCGTTATTTGTATTGGTGATTAAAGTTGAGGTTGTACCAATTAATGTTCTAATTTCTGGTCGTATATCTGGTACACTTAAATTTGGGGACTTTGTTTTAATGCTATATAGAAAACCATTTAAAAATGGGGTTGCGCTAAATTCTGTCTGGTCAAAGAATAATTTTTCATGTACTTTGACATTGTTATGTTCGCTAACGTACATTAACCAATAAGAGTCTTTATTGGCATCTGAGTTTAAGGAACTAGATACTTCATACTGACCTTCATAACTTAAATGGCGAATACTTTGATAGCGCCAATCCATAACTGCCTCTGTAGATTTTTTAGCGGTTAAGAATTGCATTTGGGGGTGTCTATTCTTGTAGTCTGCAATATGATTTTTAAGTGAATTGATTGCATTGTCGGCATTTCCCATGTCAATGGCATCTTCAGTACTTAAGGCGTGAGACCAAATTCCTGTATATAGATAGGTAGACTCTATAGCCCATAATTCTTTATCTGAAATGGTATAACCACTACTTAAACGTGGATAATCAAAAAATCTATTGTTCAATGGGTCTGGGTCAAACTCCCTGTTACCACCTTTATACAAATCTCCTAAGAAAGAGGTATGAACAAAGTTTAAACTAGGAAAACCTTTTTTTAATGATATTAGTCCTAAACTATCGATTTTATTATTTGGTGCCACATATGATGTGGGTAAGGACTTGGATATATTTTCTTCCCATTTTTTCTCAGACGCCTTTATATTTTCAAGAATTAGATCAGTGTCTTGCCATAATTCTTTAGACAATGAAAGATCGTTATAACCACGAAAACCTAATTCGTGACCACGGTTGGTAAACTCGTTGGTAATCCATTTATTGGTGCCATCTTCATTTTTTCCATCTAATAGCCCAGTTTGGTCCCAACTTTTAAAGTTAGCCTCACCGGTGTTCTTGTCATCGGTATTAAAAGTTACATATGCAGAGAATTTTATATCTTCTTCTTGAGAAAACTTTTTCATTTTAGGCCACCAATCTTTTTTTAAGAACTCAGATTTTCCCTCTCCATTTTTTAAGGTTATAGCTTTACCATTTTTGTCATAAACAGCCGATGGAAAATCATCAAGAAAAAGCGTTCCAATATTTGCAATTGGGTAGGGTATGCCCTCAAGTCCAAGCAAACTGGCTGAAAATAACAATCCCCTCATTTCTTTTTTAAGTACTTGAGATGAATTGTACAGGATGACCTTACCATTGCCAATTTGATTTTCAACTAAAACAGGGTAATTATTATCATTATATGCAGATACCAGTACATTAACGTTACTGGAGAAATTGGAAGTATTGAAACCTAAATGGGTTGTTTCATTATCAAAGCCACGACCTTGCATACCTGGAAACAAAGGTTTGTTAAAGAACAGGCCCGAAGCTACTTTGTTCGTAGACCAATCAGCCCCAGGGGTCATGCCGAAAAAATAAGACATACGTTCATCTTTTGCTGCTTTGGTAATCAATAAGGTTCCACCTTTAGAAACGAACTTTAAGAGACTGTCAATGGCAACGGTACTTAAACCTGCAGTTTCATGAACGGTAACGACCCTTGTGGTTGGAGCAATATTCAACTTTTCGTTAAATTGATTTACCCATAACGTTTTGTGTGCAATTTTAGAATAGTCAAAAGCCTTGGCCAAGTTTTCAGTTTCTAAAATAGCGCTGTAATTTGTTGGCTCTATTAAAAACTGAACCAAAGGCTCCTCTGTACTTTTTTCCGGAACATTAAATTTGTTATTAGACTTGTAAAGTTCTTGTTGGCAACTGGTTAAAAGAGTAAAGGCTATAAGTAGAGATAAATAACCTATTTTTTTTGCTATCATGGTTTGGTGTCTTAAAATCTAAATTGAGACGCATGTTGCTGTCTTCAATTTGAAGATTCTAAGTACAAACATAAAGATGTTAGCTAAAAATTTATTGGTCAAATATGCAATTTCATCCATGAATGTATGGTTTAAGGGTTTAGCCTTGGTTTATAAGGTGTTTTGGAAAGTTTGAGATATCGCTTAAATGCAAAAAAGACCTGCCGAAAGCAAGTCTTTTTTTTGGGTTTGTATAAGCATCTATTGTCTGGCAGAGCGTTTTCCTTTTCTACCTTCATTGTTTTTACTTCGCATTTTTCGTCTATGGTCCATTTTTTCCCATTTTTCATATTGCTCGTCATCAAGTATAGATTTCATTTGCTCTTTTCTGGCAATCTGATGGTCTAAGCGCTCATTTTGCATAGCGTATTTTTCTTCTGCGGTCAATACCTTTTTACCTTCCTCTTTTTGGGCTTTTCTCTCTTCCATTTTTGTTTTTCGAGCAGTGGCATCTTCCGTAAGTATTGCTTTGATTTTTCCTTGTTGAGATTCATTAAGATCTAAGGCCAAAGTCATTTTTTTGGTCTGAATAGTTGCTACTTGTTCAGGAGTCAAATCTTTCATGTCACCTCTTTTACCTTTTCTTTGGTGATCTTGTGCCGTTGCAGTTATGCCTGCCATAATCAATATGGCCATTACTAATTTTTTCATGTTTATTTTTTTATGTATTTGTTACTTTGACATGAAATTTTCAATTAGGTTTAAGTGTAATTTAATTTTTAATAGTTTTTTAACGGAAAAAGATAAATTATGATAATTAAAAAGCGCGGCTTTTGGGCCGCGCTTTTAAGTAGGTATGTTCTTTGAATTTTTTAATTGGTCTGTGTTCGTCCTTCCATCGTTTTGTATGGATTAATAACGATGTCAGCCTCTTGTTCGTAGGTGTTTGTCACAATATCTTCTTTAACGGTATCATTTGTGTTCTGGTGATAAACAACAGAAGCACAGATAAAACAAGCTAGGTAGATAAGACTTTTTACTTTATTGGTCATGATTTGGGGGTTTAAATTCTTTACTAATCTAAAAAAGATAAACGCATGAAAAAGCCCATTGTTGTGTAACGGGCTTTTTTTGATGTCTAGAATATTTAAAATGTGGTTAACACATTTCATTCATCGATGATATTGGTTTTTCATCGATAACGTTGAAATCTTGACCACAATTACATGCAATTATTTAGGGTCTAAAATATCGTTAATACGCTCAGAAACATCGTCGTAATGATATTTTGTCATCAAGTCAGAGGTTCTGTTACGTGCGTTTCTAATATCGCGCTTCAAAATATTCAATTCGGCTCTCGCAATGGTTCGAATATCAGATTGACTGGTGTTGACAACTGTTGATTTTCTGTAGCCACCAAAATCCGAAGCCTTGGCTTGATTTTCTGCAGTCAACAAATATGCTAAACGGTCAATATGGGCTTTTTGTAGGTTCCTTCTATAGGTATCAACCGTTTTGCCACTCCTTGTTTCAGACCATATACCTTTTCTTAATTCGCTCATCATTTGGGCAAGGGAATAAGCTTCGGACTTATCCATTGTTTCATTTTCTATCAACCTTGCCATTTTGCCTAAGCTTAATACATTATTTAATGTACGTACTTGCATAGCCCGCATTTGTTCTAAAAAGCCAGAGTACTCTGTACGCTCCAAAATATCTTGGTCTAGCATCCACATTGGGGTATTAAATAACTGTTCTTGAAGAAAAGCCATGGCTCTTTGCTGGCGTTCTTTAGGTACGGCGGTATAAACGGCGCCATCTTGGTCATAGGTTTTGTGGTGCTCATATACGCCCCCAATATTATTGGAAACATGGCCCATATATCTATTGAACTGAGCGAATACTTGCCCATAAAGTTTATCAAGGTCTTCATAGTTCTTACCATCTTCTGCGGTCCACTCTATGAGTTTGGGAACAATTCTTTTTAAATTGGCAATACCGTATTCACTAGCTTTCATAGCATCATCTCCCAAATCTTCGGTCTGTGAACTTGGGTCAACTATATCACCTACTTGTTGGTGACCAAAACGGTAAAGAGGGTCACCTGCATGTTTTAAGATCCATTGGTCCAAAATAGCTTTCTCTTCTTCTGCGGTAGTGTTTAAAATTGGTTTGTATCCCCATTGAATGGCATATTTATCATATACCCCTATATCTGGCATTAAGGCAACACCTTCATCGCCAGGTTGCGCAATGTAGTTAAAACGGGCATAATCCATTATTGATGGTGCCGTACCATATTTTTTTGTAAACGTTTTAGAACGAAGGGAGTCTACAGGGTATGCAACACTACTGCCCATATTATGTGGAAGCCCAAGCGTGTGGCCAACTTCATGTGATGATACAAATCTAATTAAGCGACCCATGACTTCATCATCAAAAGATACACCTCTGGCAGCAGGATTGATAGCTGCTGTTTGTACAAAGTACCAGTTTCTCAACAAGGTCATTACATTATGGTACCAATTAATATCAGATTCTAATATTTCACCACTGCGGGGATCGCTAACATGCGGACCATTGGCATTTGGTATAGGTGATGCTAAATAACGAACCACTGAATAACGCACATCTTCAGGAGACCATTCTGGATCTTCCTCAACTGTAGGTGGTTCTTTTGCAATTATGGCGTTCTTAAAACCTGCAGCTTCAAAAGCGGTTTGCCAATCTTCAATACCTTGCTTAATAAAAGGTACCCATTTTCTAGGTGTAGCCCTATCTACATAGTATACAATTTGCTTTTTTGGTTCAACTAGTTCGCCATTTTTGAATTTCTCTATATCCTCATCTTTAACCTCTAAGCGCCATCTATCTAAAAACTTGATCGTTTTGCTCTCTTGAGCGTCTAGACCATAATCTACTTGGCCACGTGCAAACCAACCTACACGCTCATCAAAATATCTGCGTTTCATAGGTTCTTCAGGAAGTAGTACCATAGAGTTATTGATTTCCACAGAAATTGAACCTAAGGTAGAATTACTTGGAGGGTTGCTCGCCAAATACGTTTTCACATGGCGTACTTCAACATTTAATGGGTAACTCTTAATAGATTCTATATACCCTCTGCCTTCATCTAAACGAGATACTTTATATCTTTTGCGATACCTATCTGGCATACCAAAAGCTTTGGTGTCCTTCGTGAAAATATCGTTTACTTCGATTACGGTTGTAGGGCTGAGCGAGTCTTTCTGAATAGCTTTAATATCGAAAGAGAATAAAACCGGTTCAAAGTTTGAATTTACAACGGCTTCATGTACCGGTAAAGAATCTGCGGCAACAACATCATGGGATACTACACGAAGTAATACTTTTTTATCTTTCTTTTCCCAGCGAAGTACTTGGGTGTTTATTTTTCCACCACCAAAACCAATGCCCGATGCAGTTTTGGAAATACGACTTACCATCAGCATTTCTTTATTGAATAGGGAATCTGGAATTTCAAAATAGTGATTTTCATCTACTATGTGGGTAGTAAATAGACCTGAATCACTTTTGGCATCTTTTGTTATAACCTTGTTATAAGGTTGAATTTTATCTTTAGAAGGCTTGTTAGCTTCTTGTTCAGTGTTTTTCTTTTTCTTTTTAAAAATTTGGGCGTCAGCATTCTGGTAGCCAAAAACACACAGTAATAGTAATAATTTTACAAGTAATTTTCTTTTCATTTGTGAGTTAGTTAGGTAATCTTCCAAAGATTGAAATAATATCTGTAACAAATAGTTAATAATTTCTTAAGCCTATTTGTAACAATCATGATCAATAGGCGTCTTTTAAATAGGAATAAACATTTTTTCATTCTGAATTAGTCGATTATAAAGCCTTTGTAATATGCAAGGGCTTTATTTTTATAATAAATTCTTATTAAAATAAAAGAGGTAGAAAAAATTGAAATAAGAGGATCAGTAAGAGAACCGCTATAAGATTAAGAATTATCCCCGCGCGTGCCATTTCATGTACCTTAATATACCCGCTAGCGAAAACTATGGCATTTGGTGGCGTGGCCATAGGTAGCATGAAAGCACAGCTACTTGCAATAGTGATGGGAATAAGTAGATAGGTTATGGGCAGACCCAGCCCTATGGCTATTCCCGCAACAACAGGAGCTAATACTGCAACAAGAGCAACATTGCTCATTAATTCTGTCATAAATAGCATTAGAACGATCAATAAAGAAGCCGTAAGCAATATACTTAGGTTACTTTCTGCAATAACTTGGGCAACCAAATCTACAATACCCGAAACGGACATGCCATTTGCCAGTGATAGGCCACCGCCAAATAGAATTAAAATTCCCCAAGCCAGTTTTTGGGTGTCTTTCCATTCTAAAATAAAATCTCCTTTTTTTAGATTATACGGCAGTGTAAATAACGCTATAGCGGCAAAAATACTTATAAGGGTATCCGATAGACCTAAATTGGGGAAAATGGAATTGATCAATGTTCTGAACACCCACAGAAATATTGTGACTCCAAAAATGGATAAGACCATTTTTTCCTTCCCGGAAGTAGGACCTAATTTATCCAGTTCCTCATGAATAATGGTTTTTGAAGCTTTAAATTTTAAACCCCGAGTGGGGAAAAAGACTTTTACGAGAACAAAATAACAAATGGAAATCATGATAAGGGAAAAGGGTAGCCCTATCATCATCCATTTTAAAAATGATATTTCTATTTGGTATTGGTTTTCAAGTAAACCTATTAAGACAGAATTTGGAGGGGTACCAATAACCGTTGCAATACCTCCCCCATTCGCAGAAAAGGCAATGCCAAGCATTACACTTAAGGCAAAATTGCGATCTCTTGTAGTGAATCCGTCTTCATCTTCGATCAATAGATTGATGACCGACATGGCGATCGGTAACATAACTACGGTACTTGCAGTATTGCTGATCCACATGCTCAGTACGGCAGTAGCGATCATAAAACCTAATACCACCTTATTGGCAGAGGTACCGGTAAGTTTAATGATAGTGAGTGCTATTCTTTTATGCAGATTTACCTTCTCTAACGCCAGTGCCATTACAAAGCCGCCAAAGAATAAAAAAACTATGGGGCTACCGTAGTTTGCTCCAACTTCGCCAACTGGCATAATTTTTAAAATTGGAAAGAGCAATAGGGGCAATAGAGCGGTTACGGAAATAGAAACCGCTTCTGTTACCCACCATATAACCATCCATAGTGCAACGGCAATGACGGCGTCCGCACTATCTGAAATCAATACACTTGGTGAAAAAATGATTATAAAAAATAGTATAGGACCTGTAAACAGACCTATTTTACTGCTTAAGTTCATGCTGGTTGGTTTTGCCAGCTTCTAAACTACTATTTTTTATTTTTACGGTAAATGGCTATTTTAATATTTCAACAAAAAGAACATCGTCTTCCTTATAGATTTTTGCCAGTTGCTGTTTTGTAATCCCTTTAATGCCTTTGTCCCATGCTTTGTTGCTTAGATCTGCTTTGTTTTTAAGCGCGTCTAATTGCATTTTCTTTTCTGATTTAAGGATATCAAAAATAACCTTTTCATTATCGGATAATTGAAGAGGTTTCTTTTCTGGTCTCATTTGCGGGAAGAACAATACTTCTTGTATAGATGCATTGTTGGTCATCAACATTACCAAACGATCTATACCTATACCAATACCAGAAGTAGGTGGCATACCGTATTCCAATGCCCTAAGGAAATCTTGGTCAATGAACATAGCTTCGTCATCACCTTTTTCGGACAACTTCAGTTGATCTTCAAAACGCTCTCTTTGGTCAATTGGGTCATTAAGCTCAGAATAAGCATTTGCCAACTCTTTACCATTTACCATAAGCTCAAAACGTTCTGTTAAAGCAGGGTTGTCTCTATGCTCTTTGGTCAACGGGCTCATTTCCTTTGGGTAATCTGTAATAAATGTTGGTTGCACGTAATGGTGCTCACATTTTTCACCAAAAATCTCATCGATCAGTTTGCCCACACCCATAGTTTCGTCGACCTCTAGACCTAATTTTTTAGCCGTTTCGCGTAGTTCTTCTTCTGGCATACCGGCAACATCAATACCTGTGTGTATTTTTATAGCCTCTAAAATAGGTACTCTTGCGTACGGAGCTTTGAATTCAATTTCGTGTTTGCCTACGGTTACCTTAGTAGTCCCATTGGCATCCATCGCAATTTTCTCCAATAATTTTTCAGTGGTATCCATCATCCAATTGTAGTCTTTGTAGGCTACATACAGTTCCATTACCGTAAATTCCGGATTATGGGTACGATCCATACCTTCGTTTCTAAAATCCTTTGAGAATTCATAAACACCATCGAACCCACCAACGATCAATCTCTTTAGGTAAAGTTCATTGGCAATACGTAAATACAAAGGAATGTTCAGCGCATTATGGTGCGTTAAGAAAGGGCGTGCCGTAGCACCACCTGGTATTGGTTGCAAAATTGGTGTTTCAACCTCTAAATAACCTTTGTCGTTATAGAACTCACGAATACTATTGGTGATCTTGGTTCTTTTAATGAATGTTTCTTTGACCTTTGGGTTCACCACCAAATCTACATAACGTTGACGGTAGCGTAATTCTGGGTCATTGAACTCATCATAGACCTTGCCTTCTGCATCTTTTTTTGGTAATGGTAAAGGTCTAAGCGATTTGCTCAACATGGTAAATTTCTTGACCATAATGGTTTTTTCGCCTACTTGGGTAGTAAATAGGTCACCCTCAATACCGATAATATCACCAATATCCAATAATTTTTTATAGACATCATTGTATAAAGACTTATCATCACCTGTACAGATTTCATCTCTATTGAAATAAACTTGAATACGACCGGAACTATCTTGTAGCTCGGCAAAAGAAGCTTTACCTTGAATTCTACGAGACATGAGTCTACCGGCAACAATTACCTGTTTACCTTCCTCATAATTAGATTTAATGCTTGCCGATGTAGCATTTACAGGGTATAAAGCAGCTGGATAAGGATTGATACCCAATGCTCTTAGTTTTTCCAATTTTTCTCTTCTGATAAGCTCTTGCTCCGATAATTGCATGCCGTCGTTTATTTAGCTGGCAAATATAATCGATATGTCTTAATCTTTCAATCTAGAACGCACTAAAGGATAGAGTCTTTCAACAAATTTTTCATATGCAAGGGCAGAAGGGTGTAAACCATCATTTGCTACCAATTCAGGTTCGTTTAAACCTTTTCTGGTAATATCGGTAATATTTAGAAACGTAACTCCTTTGGATTTTGAGGTATATTTGGCAAAATCATTATACCTGTCAAGTTCCCTTGAGATTTGGTCATTACCGTTACTTTGGCCAAAAGGCGTATAAAAGTAATCTGGAATTGAAAGCACGACTACTTTGTTAGAATCATTACCCGCAAGACTAATGGCTTTATCAATTAATCTTACAAATTCTGTCTCATATTGAGAAAATGGTCTAGATTGAAATTGATTGTTTACACCAATAAGTAGCGTGACTAAATTATACTCGGCAGATGCTCTACCACCAATTGATGCCAATAATTGATCGGTTCTCCAGCCGGTTTGTGCAATTACGGTAGTATTGACCTTATAGTTTTTATTTTCTTCAATAGTGGAACTCAATTGTTTTGGGAAGCTGTCTTCAAACGCAACGCTTTCTCCAACGGTATAACTATCGCCAAGAGCCAAATAGTTTATGGTTTCTTGGTTGTTTAGATCTTCTGAAATAGGTGCTGATCTAATATCTTCGGTTTGGCTGCAAGATGGTAATATAGTAAACAGAAGACCTATTAGCGGTATAAGGGATAACTTGTTCAAGTATTTCATAATTATCTAACGTAAGAATAGTTGTAAAGGTTTTAGTTAATTATAAAATACTCGATTAATCATAAGCTAGATGATATCAATTGTTGTCAGTCAAAATGTAATGATGTCCCATAATTGGGTAGGTAGACTTGTTGGCTAACAATTTTTAAAATGTCGTCTTCTAAACTGGTGATGGGAGTTTCAATAATTCTATTTATTTCTCTGCCATTTTTATAAAAAATAAAAGTAGGAACTCTTCTAATGTTTAATCCCCACTCTTCACCTTGTGGACTTTTTTTGTAGGCTTCTTTTCTTTTGTCAAGGGCAATGATTTTTAAGTTTTCATTAGGGTATTCGGCTTGCTCCAGAATTTTTAAAAATCGCGGAACCTCTCGTTTGCTATCACCACACCAAGTGCCCATAAATATTAATATTTTGTAAGCGTTTAAGTGTTCTTTAATGAGTTTTATTTTTTCGGTATCAGCTTTATAGTTGCTGAAATTAGGAAGATACCAAGTTTTATAGGTGTTTGTGGAAAGAGCTTCGGGTGTAATTTTGCCAAGTAGAAATGGTTGTTGATTCTCAATATGCACTTCTTGGTTGATTTTTTGAGAATTGATTGTAGTAGTGTAGCTTAAAATAAATGCAATAATTAATAAGGAAAATTTCATGATCTATAATTTTAGATTAGATCTGAAAATTCTAGAAATTATTAGGGAAAATTAGGTTTTAAGGGGTGGAAATGGGTACTAGACCCAGGGTGGAGATTTATAGGGTTATTGCAAACGTTGCTTTATTTCATCTCTTGTACTTACCCCCAATTTCTTGTAAACGTTGTTTATGTGTGTTTTTACGGTGCTAACGCTAATAAACATGTCATTAGCAATTTCTTTGTTGGTTTTGCTTTTAAGAATTTGGGATACTATATTTTGTTCCTGCTCTGTAAGTTTGGTCAAAGGTGAAATTTGTAGTTTTGTTTTATCTTTTTTTGATTTTAGAATTAAAAAGATATTGAACCCGATAGAAATAACAAGTAAAAACGGTAATACCCATTGCCATAGTTTGGCTGAAGGCTCTTTACGGTCAGCAATTTGTTGGTCAATCGCTATTTCGTTATTATATAATGTAGTCAGGTTAATTTCTGGGTATTTAGAAAGTAAACGATTACTTAGAGATGTGTAATAGTCCGTATTGTTGATATCAGCTAAGTAATAGGAGTAAGTATCATTTTTTCTATCGGATAAAAAGCTATAAATATATAATTCTGCCAGTGGTTCATTAAGGTTAGCTCCATAATCTTGCAAAGAGGAAAACCATTTTTTTGAGTTTAATTTTTTACTTGCATTACTTCTAAATTCATTGAATTCATATGCCATTTGCTCTTTTAGAACATCAATATCCAAAAACATAGAAGATGAAGAATTAGTGGAAGAAATTTCACATAGCGTCTCATTGTCAAATGATGTCGGAAACAGAATGGTGTCGGTGTTTTTGGCAATGAACAAGATACTTTTGCTGTATTCACAACTACCAAAAAAATGATCGGAATTAGTGCCAAGATCAGAACATTCATCCACGTGTATTCTATAAATCCGGTTTTGGTCCATTAAATTATCTCCGCTAAAATTAAAATAGCCCAAAGAATCTGTTGTACTCTTCTTTAAAATCTGTTCCATTGAAATTTTGTCGAACTTTCTGTAATCTTCAATAATGGAAAGGTATACAGTTTTGCCAAACTGTTGTTCTGCAATTTGACCTTTAAAGCTGTATTGTGCGGCACAATAGGAAAAAGAAAATAGCAGGTAAATTAAAAATAACTTTTTAGGCATTGGTTAAATAATGATAGTTTTTAAGATCGGTTTTTGTAACAAAGTGGTTATACTTGCGACGTATAAGGTACATCAATCAATCAAAATAATAATCAAATGAGTTTAATTCGCGTATTGCTCGCCATTTTTTTTCCTCCTTTAGCGGTTTTGGGCAAAGGTTGTGGTTCTTTTCTAATTGTTTTACTTTTAACTTTTTGCGGCTGGGTGCCTGGCGTAATTGCCGCATTGGTCATTTTGAACAATCCTAATTAGAAAAATCTTTCATGAAACTTTTAAAAACTTTCACTGCTGTTTTAATAACAGTATTCTTTGTTGCCTGTAATTTTACAGAAGAAATTTATTTTAATGAAAATGGCTCAGGCAAAATGAGTATTTCTTTTGATGGGGGCGAAATGTTGCAAATGTTGCCAGAAACAGATTCTACAAAATTGGAAAAGGCTATAGACTCCACTTTGGTATTTAAAGATTTGTTGATAGAAAAGAAAGATAGCATAGCTAAACTACCTTTAGAGGAACAAGAAAAATTAAAAAGATTAGAGCCTTTTAAACTTCATATGAACGTTGATCCGGATAAAGGAATCATGAATTTTGATATGTTTACTGAATTCAACAAAGTATCAGAAGTCAATGATGCGTTTAATTCTTTTCAAAGTGCAAGTTCCATTGGTCCCATTGCTGGGGGTAATGCTATGCCGGGTGGTGCTCCAGAAGAAGCAACAAAGGTCAACTATACTTTTAAGAAGAACAAATTCAAACGAGAGACAGTAATTCTTGATCAAACATTATTTGAAAGGAGCATAGATAGTTTAGCAGGTGCAGAAATGTTTTTATCTAGCTCTACATATACATTTAAGTATCATTTTCCAAGACGTGTAAAATCTACCAACATAGAAGAAGCTACATTTTCCATGGATGGAAAAACTATGGTACATGAAGTTAATTTTCTAGAAATGATGAAAGACCCAGAATCTGTAGTCATTGAAGTGGAATTAGAGAAATAGGCTATAGCTTTTCGTACCTTTGTAAAATGAACAAGAAGGTACAAGTACAAGATTTAGGTCTTAAAGACTATAAAGAAACTTGGGATTATCAGGAACAGCTATTTCAAGAGACGCTTGATCTTAAAATACGCAATAGGAGAGAAGAGCTGAACTTAGAAACTCCCAATCATTTTCTTTATGTTGAACACCCCCATGTGTATACTTTGGGAAAAAGCGGAGACATTTCCAATCTTTTGGTAGATGAAAAAGTTTTGGCGGATAAAGGAGCCACTTTCTATAAGATTAATAGAGGGGGGGATATCACCTATCATGGTCCTGGACAAATAGTGGGTTACCCCATTTTAGATTTGGATAACTTCTTTACGGATATACATAAATACCTTCGTTTTTTGGAAGAAATGGTCATTTTGACTTTAAAGGAGTATGGATTGAAAGCGGAGCGCTCGCCTGGTGAAACAGGAGTGTGGTTAGATGTTGGTACTCCGTTTGCACGCAAAATTTGCGCCATGGGTGTAAGAGCCTCGCGTTGGGTAACTATGCATGGTTTTGCGTTAAATGTCAATGCTGATTTAGGTTATTTTGATTTAATGATCCCGTGCGGAATAAAAGGTAAAGCTGTTACTTCTTTAAACGTGGAGTTAGGTAAGAAAGAAGTTAATTTGGAAGAAGTGAAGCAAAAATTATTAAAGCATTTTCAAATACTTTTTGAAGCTGAGGTAAATGAAAAAACCGAGGTGTAAGCCTCGGTTTTTTCTGTTATTTTTTAGGCTATTGCATTTTAATACTCCAATCCTAAATGATTCATTACCTCTTCGTAAGTCATTTTTGAAAAATCAACCTTTTGTTTTTTACCTGTAGTTGCTTGTGGAATTAATACATATCGGAACAGCGCAGAAGCTGAGATGGTATATGTTTCAGGTACAAATTCACCCTCTCGACGGTATCTTATTTTGATGGCGCCAATAGCCGCATATGCAGTATAAATATGTTCAGTAGTTCCACCACTAATTTGTAATGGCAACAGTGAAATATGATCAGAAGGCCATACTTCTTCGACATAATTATCAAATTTGGCGTACACTAGAAGAGTTCCCTTGTTATAAAAATCAGTATCTACTTCTGTAACTATTTTTTCAAATTCGGCATATTTTGTATAGCCATTACTTTCAAAGTATTGAGCGTCTGGACCAAACCAATCTGATGCAATTACATTAGCATTACCATCTTCTCCATCTTCTCCATCTTCACCGTTAGTTCCATCGGTACCATTAGTGCCATTCGTTCCATCTTCACCAGCGGGTCCTTGTTCTCCCTGTATCCCCTGTTCCCCTTGTGGACCAATAGGACCAATATCTCCATCCTTAGAGCATGATGTCACTGTTATGGCAAATACTAAAATCGCACATTTGATAAAATTCGTTGTAATCTTCATTATTAAAATTTTAAGGTTATTTCCTTTTAATGAGGCTTTATTGTAAAGGTTAACATAACAGCATAAAAAAACCGAGGTGAAAGCCTCTATTTTTTATGTTTTAAAATCAGATTAGTATGCTAATCCATAATAATCCATGACTGCATAATAGTCATTGGTGTCTACACCAGCAGACTTTAAGTTCGATAATGTGTTTGCCTTACTTGATTTGCCAGAAGTTGTACTGTTAGATTCTATAACTATCAATTTTAACTCGTCTAACTGACCAGCAGTTACAGATTTTAAGTTCTCTGTTCCTACTTCATAAAAGAACATCCAATATCTGTTCAAGCTTATTTCTACGGCAATATCGCTATTGTCACCAAGTCCAAAAGCATAGATTGGTGCGGGAATGGGAGTGTAGGTGTTTCCATTTTTTAAAAGATATCCAAGAATTAAGTCATTGTCAATAACCTCTTGGGACAAAGCAGTTGCATTGACTGTTATCGTTGCTCCAGATTCTGAAGAAAGGTCGTAGGTATATGTGTCTACATTGGCATTGCCATCCTCCCCGTCTTCACCGTTGGTACCATTTGTGCCGTCAGTTCCATCTTCTCCAGCAGGTCCAGTTTCTCCTTGTTCTCCTTGTTCACCTTGTGGACCGGGCACTCCTAGCGCTTCCCCGTCTTCACCGGCAGGTCCTTGTTCTCCTTGTTCACCCTTTATCCCCTGTTCCCCTTGTGGACCAATAGGACCAATATCTCCATCCTTAGAGCATGATGTAAATGAAATGGCGAATATTAAAATTGCGCATTTGATAAAATTTGTTGTAGTCTTCATTATTAATATTTTAGGATTATTTCCCTTTAATGAAGTTTTAGAACATATGGTTAACATAGGTGCATAAAAAAACCGAGGTGTAAGCCTCGGTTTTTTATATTTTGACATAAGTCTATTTGCTGTGTGCAGTAAGTAAGGTACTGCTCATAAGGTCTCCATTTTTCTTATAAGTTTCTTGTTTAACCATACCTACACCTTCTGCAAGCCACACTCTAGACGGGTATACTTGGTTTGCCATCATCATTTTTGATCGGTTTTCACTGTATAGTACGTAACAGTCATAAGTGCCGGCAGGAGTACTGATACTTTCTTTTTTCTCCACATTTCTATTGGTCATGTCAACGGTCATATTCATATTTATACCGCTCATACTAATTTTCATGGCAACATTGGCATCGTTAAGTTTTTGGCCAACGCTAAGGTCATTTGGTATTTCTATATCATTACCCGATATTTCAATATCCATATCGCCATACTGTTCCATCATTTCAGAAGGTAGAAGAGATTCGTAATCTAGGGTTACCATGTTTCCGGTACACGTTAAATTGTACGTGGTACTATAAGCGTCCTTCCCTTTGTTATCTTTCAGGTCTATAGCCATGGTGGCATTAGTGACGTTTCCGTTATTTATGGCCTCTACGACCTTATATGAGCTTACACCCTCTACTTTTCCTTTTTTATTATAATTAGTGTATTCCATAGAAACACCTTCGTTCATGGGGTAGAATTTACTACAATTATCTTGAGCGATAGAGGTGGTGATACAAGTTAAAAGGGCAAGTGTAAATAATAATTTAGTTTTCATTTTATAATAGTTAAGGTTCTGAATTATAACTATTTAAATTTATGAAAATCCTAAGAATTATGTTGATTAAATGTATGGTCGGTATATAAATGTTTGTAGACCTTAACTTTCGGTGTGTTATCGTATTTTATAAACCTTAATACTATTTTCTTGATCCTTGAATACAAGTTCGGGCTTTTTGTTTCTGTTCATATCTGCCATATCAATGACGGAATTACCAAAAATCGGAAAATTTGGTATGGCTTCGGCTTGACTGTCAAACATGTATATTTTCTGATTTTGAATATCCGTTACAGATACATAGATTTTATCATTGAGGTAGAAAATAACTGGCTTGGTATAAACCCCTAACTCAAGTTCTACCTTTTTGTCTCGTATTTGTAAAATATTGTCGTTCATTATGGCTAAAGTTCTGGATGTGGCATCTATACCGTGATCTTTGGCTAGATTTAGATTGCTCGATGAAATTTTTCCTTGAGAGTCAATTTGGTATAAAATACCATCCATCGAGGTAAAAGTAAATTTGTTTTGGTATAACCTAATTTCATTATCGGAAAATGAAAACTTGTTTTTTATGTTTATCCTGGTTTTGCCAACTCTATTTAATATTTTTAGTTTGCCATTATCAAGTTTAAGAACAATGTAGTCTTTTTTTCCAATTCTAAAATGTTGGGGAGAATTTAGTATGTTGGCTTCGGCAGTATCATATGTAAATCCTTTTACTGTTTTACCTTCATTATTGTACATATGTACTTTTTTGTTTTGTGTGACTATGAATCTATAGTTTTTATTTCCTTCGTAGTCAAAAACCGCTAGTGGATTAAGGTTGCCGCCAGAATAGTTTATTTTAAACGGTTTTACCTCTTTTCCATTTCTGTCTAAAATTAAAAACTCGTTGTTTGTAGTAAATGCCAATTGTAATTTACCATTTTTGAAAAGATCTACTTGGTGTACTTTTCCTTGAACTGTACCATCTAATTGTTTCTTCCAGAGAATCTTGCCGGTATTGGAAATTAAGTAAAGAATATTCTCCTGATCCTGTACTATAATTTCTTTTCTACCATTATTATGGTTGGTTACAAATTGGGGCAATGTTGCAAGGTCAGTATTAAATTGAATTTCAAATGCTTGTGATACTGTGTTTTGAACATCTTCATTAGTAACCTTTTTAATTAAGAAGTTAGTGTGGTAGAAACCATTATCTGCGATAATCTGTGATGCAAAAACATAATCTTTTAAATGACTATTACTGAACGAACTGCCCAAGGTTTTAGAAACCGATTCGTTTAAGAAGGCAGCGTTGCCCTCAAAATTAGAAATTGAAAGCACACTCGATGATTGGGTAAGGTTGGTTTCAATGGTTTTATATATAGGTGTCTTATCAAAGGTGTCACCAGTCTTTATTTTAGAAATGGCTGATTCTAGTGTGGTTTTAGATGTTGAAAAAATAAAGGTGTTATCAGTAATACTGGCGAAGGTGAATGTGATATCGCCAATTAAAGGTTGTAGTGTTGCAAAAATAGTATTGCCAGAATGTAGTTCCCATATTTCATTGCCACTAAATTCTTCAGTACTTACTTTTTCGGTATTTAAATAATCAAGTAAAGTAGCGGTACCATAAGTTTTTAAAAACAGCATTTTTTCCTGGTCAATTTCGGTAATACCAATTTCCTCAACAGTACTTAATAGTGAATCTAAAGGTTGGGTGGGGTAGTTGTTTAGCGTTTTATTTTCAATGAACTTATTGAATTCATCAAAACCAAATGAGGTTATGTATTTGCTATTACTAGGAGCCAAATTCCAAACTTTGTTCTCTATAGGTTTTATATTTTTGAATAATGACAAGTAGTATTGATTGAGATCATTTGGCTGTGCTATGCCGCTTAAAACTAATTCGTTATCATGCACAGTGGCATCAAGTGTTAACCAACTGCCAAAATTGGAGACCTTTTGGTCTTTGCCTAAAAGAATGTTAAGCATTGTGGTTCCTTTATCTATATCAAGCCAAATGTTAATGAGCTTTTCATGATTGGATACTTCGTAAAGTTGTTTAAATGAACTGTTTTTTTGGGGTGAGTTTACAGAATTAATGTTTTCTTGAAGTAGGTGTTGAGAAGAGCACATAATCCAGAAATCATTAAGATATGTAGTGTAGAATATTGCATTATCAACTGTGTATTTTGTAACCGTGTAGTCGTTGAAAGTGAGGTCCTCTTTACTTTTACTGGTTAGTTCTGCCCAGTTATCTATGGAGAGACTATCTTTTGTTATAAAGGTATAATCTATATTTAGGCTGTCAACGGAGAGCGCAACCAATCCGCTTTTTTGATTGGATAAAAGACCTAAGTCTTTAAGGGTGTTCTTTAATGTAGAAAATGGTTTATTCAATGTTAAACCGTTGAGAATTTCATTGGAAGAAAATTCATTTTTAACCGATTCAAAATCATTGATTTGAAATATTAAGCTAGCGTTTTCAGGTATTACCTTTAAAGGTGAACTATCGTTCTTTTTTTTAGAAGTACAGCTATAGCAAATAAAGGCAATAATTAGGTATGCTAGAAAAGGTCTCATGAATAGAAATTTATACAAAGTTATACTATTTGTAAAACTATATCAGTTGTTTGGCAAAAGCTTGAAACTTGTTCTGTGGTACTTGGTTATACCATATTTTTTAATTGCTTCTCTATGCTCTTTGGTAGGGTAGCCTTTGTTCTTCCTCCAGTTGTACATAGGGTATTCTTCGTGCAATTTCAGCATATAGGCATCACGTGCTGTTTTTGCTAAGACAGAAGCCGCAGCAATACTCAAATATTTAGAATCACCTTTGACAATGCAGGTATGGGATATTTTTTTATAAGTTTTGAATTTGTTGCCGTCAACAATGATATGGCTTGGGATTTGCGATAATTTGGATATTGCATGGTGCATTCCCAGAATAGAAGCATTTAAAATATTGATGTCATCTATGATCTCTGGCTGTATGTGGGCAATTCCAAAACAAATGCAATCTTCCTTTAATAATGGCTCTAAAAGTTGTCTTTTGTGTTCTGATAACAGCTTTGAATCTGTTAAAATTGAATTCTCGAATGATTCTGGCAGAATTATTGCTGCAGCGGTCACAGGTCCCGCTAAACAACCTCTTCCCGCCTCGTCAGTACCGGTTTCGTTAATATTTTTGTAAAATTTAAGAAGCATTATGTTTTTTTTAACTTAAAATTTTGAATTTTAAATATTGATTTATTGTTAAATAATTGTTTTATTTTCAACAAAATCGATGAAATACAGAAAAAAAAATAATAATAAGTGTTTTTTTAACATATAACTTTTTTGGGTTAAGATAGCTTTTGGAATACTAAGCAAATTTTTGGACTTTTGGCGCAAGCTAATTCAAAAACAAATTTTATGAAACAGAAGTTGACGTGGATGTTGACGCCTTTATTGGTGTTCTTCATGACATTTTCCTTTGCACAGGAAAAAACAGTGACCGGTGTTGTAACCGATCAAAGCGGTTTGCCTTTACCGGGAGTGTCTGTTGTAGTTGTTGGTACAACGAACGGATCTCAAACAGATTTTGATGGTAACTATGCCATTAACGTAAATCAAGGCGAAAAATTAAGATTTTCTTATTTAGGTCAAAAAACAGTGACGATGAGTGTTGGAGCTTCCAATACCATTAATGTACAATTGGAAGAAGATGCTGAGGCATTGGAAGAAGTTGTTGTTGTAGGTTATGGTTCTAGGTCAAAAGAATTATCTACATCGGCGATCTCTACTGTATCTACTGAAAAGATAGAGGCTTTTGTTCCTTCTACTAGTATTGATAACATTTTACAAGGTCAAGCCGCGGGTGTGCAGGTTACAGCTGCTAACGGTAGACCTGGTAATACGGCATTCGTACAAATTAGAGGTGTAGGGTCGATCAACGCACAAACTACTCCATTATATGTAATTGATGGTGTGCCTATTCCGATTGACACAGAAAGAGATTTCAATCCAATTAGTAACTTGAATCCTAGTGATATTGAGACATTCTCAATTTTGAAAGATGCGGCTACCGTTTCTAAATACGGTTCTCGTGGTGCTAATGGTGTTGTTTTGATTACCACTAAAAAAGGTAAAGCAGGTGACGCAAGAGTTAAGTTCTCTTCTTCTTATGGCTTTGGTGAAATGATCCCTAATAATTTTGATTTGATGAATGCATCTCAAAAATTAGAGTTGGAGCGTCAATACGCTGCTTTAGGTGTTGGTGCTGCTACTAGCTTGCCTGGTGCTACTGCAACTCCTGAGGAGTTAGCACGGCTAACATCTTTGGATACAGATTGGCAAGAAGCATTGCTTAAGAATTCTGTTATCCAATCAAATAATCTTTCTGTTTCTGGTGGTGATGAAAAGTTAACTTATTATTTGTCTTTAGGGTATGATAAGAACTCTGGTATCATTGAAAATATTGATGGTTTTGAAAGAGTATCTGCTCGTTTAAATACGAACTACCAAGCAAAAGATTGGTTAAATATTGGAGCTAACGTTTCGGTTTCTCGTAGTACTACAGATTTACCAAGGGATAGAAACAACGTACAGAACCCTTTTAGAGCTATGTATGATTATAACCCATATGACCCATTGTTTTTAACTAATGATGATGGTACTATAGTTACAGATGCTCAAGGTGATAATGTTTATAATCCTACAAGGTCAGGTTTTCCAATTGCATTGGCATTGCAGACAGAGCCTGAGGATACGAGAAACTTATTGTTGATAGGTAACTTAAGCGCTGGTATGACGTTTGGAGAGAAATTTTCTAACAATTTTAGCGTTGGTTTAATTAGCAATAGATACAATAGAACATCTCGTTCTATAGCAGGTGGTGTATTACAAGGGTTTGTTGGTGATGCTAACTTTCCAGGAACTCAGACCGATAACTTGAATGTAGATTTTGAGTATAATGTAAATAACGTATTCACATATTCGGATACATTTAACGGTCTTCATAATCTTTCCGCTAGTTTCTTGTTGGAATATAATGAAAATATTGCTACAAGTATGTTTGCGTCAGGTAGAGGTTTTCCTTCTCCGGATATACCGTATTTAAATGTAGCTGCAGAGGCAACTTCTGTAGGTTCCAATGAATCTAGAAGAATTTTGTTTTCTCAAGGTTTGTTTGTGGATTATGATTATGATGGTAGGTATATTGTTTCTGGTTCTGTAAGACGTGATGGTTCTTCTAGATTTGGTCCAGATAATAAGTACGGTTATTTCTACAGTGGTAGTGCGGCATGGAATATTGCTAATGAAAGCTTTATGGAAAACTCTATTTTCAATACGTTGAAATTAAGAGCATCTTACGGTACTTCTGGTAACCAAAACATTGGTGATTTCCAATACTTAAACTTGTTGGATTTTGCAAATACGTATAATGGTCAAACAACTGCTTTGCCGGTAGGTGTGGGTAACCCTCAAATTCAGTGGGAGTCTCAAGCAATATTTGATGTAGGTGTTGAATTTGGTTTGTTTAACAACAGATTAAATGGTGTAGTTGATTACTTTAAAAAGAACTCTCAAGATTTATTGTTAGATCGTCCTATTTCTTATACAGTGGGTGATGAGAACAACTCTATCTTCTCAAATATTGGTGAGTTGCAAAACTCGGGTATTGAGGTATCTCTAAGTGGAGATGTAATCAGAACTCAAAATTTTAAATGGACATTAGGTGGTAACATTACCTTTATTGATAATGAGGTTGTTGAATTGGTAGATGGTGAAGATATCATAACAGGTACATTTGGAGATAATATTTTACGTGTAGGAGAGGAAATCAATTCATATTATGCAGTAGAGTACGCTGGTGTAAACCCTGCAAATGGTGCGCCTTTATACTATGATTTAGATGGGAATATTACTGAGGAATTTAGTGATAGCTTTCAACAAATTCAAGAAGGAAAATCTCCTATAGCGGATTTTGAAGGTGGTTTCTACACCGCATTTTCTTATAAAGGATTTGGTTTAAGAGGTGATTTCGTTTATAAAGGAGGAAATTATATTTATAACTTCCAACGCTCAGAGGGTATTGCTATAGGAAATATTGATAGTAATCAGAGAACTGAAGCTTTTAATTATTGGAAACAACCAGGAGATACTGATGTATTGCCTAGTCCTTTATATCAAAGTACTGCTGATCAAACTTCAACAAGATTCTTGGAAAAAGGTGATTATTTAAGATTGCGTACTGTAACTCTTGATTATAACATGCCTAGAGATATGATTGATGGTATTGGTCTAAACTCTTTAAGATTTTTCGTGTCAGGACAGAATTTATTCACGATTACTGATTTTAACGGAGATCCAGAAGTAGGTTTAGGTTCTGCGGAATCTGGTGAGCCAGGAGATACTGGTTTCGTACCAGGGTCATTTAACCTATTTAGCTATCCAAACACAAGGTCTTATACTTTTGGTGTTGAAGTAGGATTTTAAAAACAAAAAAAAAGTTAGAAATGAAAAATAATATAAAATTATTAGTTCTTTTGTTTTCGTTCGGATTCTTTATGTCGTGCGATGACGAGTTGAATGATTTACAACCTTTCGTAGAAGGTAATCCTGAAACATTTTTTAATAGTGTTTCAGCATTCCAAAACGGTGTAGATGGCGCTTATAGACAATTGTGGAATTATTATTCAAGTACTGGTTCTGGTTTGCAAGGTATTCCAGACATACTTTCTGATAATGTAATCATTGCACAAACAGGTAGACGTTCTAATCAGGATTATTACAATTACAGATATGTTGCAAGTACAGGTGGTGCAATAGATTTGTATTGGAGTGAAGCTTATGAAGCTGTAAACGTTGCCAATTTGGTAATTGCTCAGATTGATAACCTTGGTGATGGTCCTGAAAAGGATAACATTTTAGGGCAAGCTTTAGCAATTAGAGCTTGGGCTCATTTTGATTTGGTTAGGGTTTATGGTAAAATACCAACACAATCTGCAGATGCTAACGCTTCTTTAGGTGTTGTTTACCTTAAAGTTGAAGATGGTGATACAGAGGATCCTTTTGCTGAGCCTGCTAGAGAAACAGTTGCAAGTAATTATGCTGAGATTATTGGCGATTTAGAAAGAGCTAGTCAGTTAATAGGTGAAGATAACGGTCAAGGTAAATTGAATACAGATGGTGTTTATGCGTTGTTATCAAGAGTTTATCTTTATAATGGTGAATACCAAAAAGTTATTGATGCTGCAAATGAAGTAAGTGTACCATTAGCAACTGCTGAAGAGTTAGAAGGTCTTTATACGGATGCAAACGAAGCAGGTATAGTGGTTAAGTTGGCTATTAATACTTCATCTGAAAGTGGTGGTAACAATGTTGGTGTACTATACAGTCAGTCAAATGCTACTTCTACTATTTCAGAATACGTTTTCGATTTTGATTTTTTCAATAGTATTGATGAAGATGATCAAAGAAAAGATGTGATTTCTTTTGTAGGATTAAATGCTGATAACCAATACAACGCAATTTCAAAATTCTTAGGTGAAACAGGTCAAGTAAATGGTCGTGTAGATGTTAAGGTTATTAGAGCTGCTGAAGTATTATTGAATAAAGCAGAGGCGCAATATGAATTAGGTCAAGATGCATTATCTACGTTGAATGAACTTAGAGATTTAAGATATGTTGCTTATGATGGCGGTGAATCAGGTCAAGCATTAGAAGATGCCATTCAATTTGAAAGAAGAGTTGAATTGTCATTTGAAGGTCATAGGTTTTTTGATTTAAAGCGTCGCAGTGAGCCAGTTATGCGTTCTACTGCTGGTGATATTATTGATGGCTCGGGAACTCCTCCAGATTTTCCAACAATTGATGCTGACAATTTTAGATTTCAGTTGCCTATTCCAATAGCGGAAATCAATGCTAATCAAAACATGGTTCAGAATCCTGGATATTAAAAACTAGTATAATTATGAAAAAATATATTTTAATAATAGCGGTACTATTTGCTTTTGTTTCTTGTGAAGAAGAGAATATAGTATTTGATAGTGAAAATGGTCAAACATTGGCCAAGTTTTCGGCAAGTTCTATTTTAGTGCCAACTCCTACTGAGGGTGCATCAATTAATGTAGATGTTTTTGTTAGTACCAAAACGGATAGTGAAAGAACTATTTCCGTTGAGGTAGATCCATCTTCAACAGCAACTTCAGACCAGTATACTATAAGTGGTTTAACAATTCCAGCTGGAGCTTTCGGATCAACGGTTACTATTACAGGTAATTTCGATGCTTTACCAGAAGAAGGCAGAGTAAATCTTGTTCTTAATTTGGTAGACGTTTCTGGATCAAATGATATTGTCATAGAAAATTCACCTCTAAATTTAGAATTTTATAGAGAATGTCCTATTGCAGCTGGAGAATGGACTATTAATATGACTGACTCTTATGGAGATGGTTGGCAGACAGATACAGCTACTGGTGGTTCAGGTTTAACCATTACTTTAAATGACGGTACTGTTTTGGAAGTTGGACTTTGTTCTCCTTATGGTAGTGCTGCGGGTACATTTTTAGGAGATGGCGAATGTACACCTAATAATGGTTCAGAAGGAACAGTGACGATTACAATACCTGAAGGTACTGAATCTGCAGAGTGGTTCTTTCCAGGAGACCAGTATGGTGAAATTGGATTTGAAATTATATCTCCAAGTGGCGAAGTTGCTGGAGGTTATGAAAGTGCAGATGCAGGTTTACTTACAATAGATTATTGTAAGTAAGATTTGAACTTTTGTTTAAATCCATAATGATATAAATACATCATTATAATATTTCTAAAATCAGGCTGAAGCAATTTAGCCTGATTTTTTTTTACCTTTTACTAAAGTTTAGACTAATAGAACGACAGAATAGAAAACCAATTTAACTTGTTATGAAACATAAATTATTTATTAGTGTATTAAGTTGCCTTTTGTTATATAGTATTTCATGTTCTTCAGATGATGAAACTGTTGATAATTTTGAAGAAGTGGAAGAGGAAGTTGTAGGAGAGGAGACAGAGCCAGATGATCCTGTTCAAACCGTTTATCCTGTTGAAGGGGAAACTGGTAATGTGTTATTGTATGATAATTCTTTGTCAAAGGAAGGATATGTTTTGTTTAATGAAGCTACAGAGGATCGGGTATATTTAATGGTAAAAGATTCTGCTCAAATTGTACATGAATGGCAATTGGAATTTGGATTGGGTAATGATGTGGAATTATTGTCAGACGGTAGATTGTTAGCTTCATTGGGTGTAGAAAGTCCAGATTTTAGCTTTGGAGGTTTTGGGGGCATTATTCAGCTAATAAACCCTGATAGTTCAATTGATTGGGAGTATATATTGGCAAATGAAGAGCATATTATTCATCATGATGTAGAAATGTTGCCTAATGGAAATGTATTGGCCATAGTGTGGGATCTAAGACTTCCCGATGAACTTGACGCCATAGGTTACCTTGGTGAAGAGGAAAAAGTGTATACGGAATCCATAATAGAAATAAACCCAGCTACAAATGAAATTGTTTGGAAGTGGGATTCTTGGAATCATATCATTCAGGATACAGATAGTTCTAAACCGTATTTTGGTATTGTAGCAGATAACCCTGAAAAAATCAATATCAACTTTATAGATGTTTTAAGAGAAGAAACAGGACCAGATGGAGATATTATGCATGCTAACGGATTAAGTTATGACAGTAATAAAGATATAATTTATTTAAGCGTAAACTATTTTAGTGAGGTTTGGGTTATTGATCATAGCACAACAGCAGAGGAAGCCACAGTTGATTCTGGTGGTAATTATGGTAAAGGAGGTGATTTGGTTTATCGTTTTGGAAATCCTAGTGCTTATAATAATGAGAGTGGTGAACGATTGTTTTACAATAATCATTTTCCCAATATTTTACAAGATGGTTTACCGGGTGCTGGTAATATTTTAGTATATGCTAATGGAAATGGGGACACTAAACAATCTATAGTTTATGAATTTAGCTTACCTGCGGAATTGAATTTAATTCCTAATGAAAACAATGAACCGGAAACTGTATGGCAATACACTAGAGATAATCTATATTCAGCTAGAGTTTCAGGAGCCATTCGTTTAGATAATGGCAATACATTGATAACTTCAGGTTCTATGGGTGTTATTGAAGTAACTAATGAAAAAGAGGTGGTTTGGGAGTTTGAGGGTACTGGTTTCTATTGGAGATCTTATCACTATAATCTTGATAGTTCTGCTATTTCTTTTTTAAACAGTGATATGCCTTAACCTGTAAAATTAGCAGTAGAATGGTCTTATATTAATTTGTTATAAAACTATATATTTTAAGTTTTTAATAACAGTTTTTAAACACGGCAATTCATAATAAACATTTAAATTGTCCCAAAATCAATGCATAAAATGAATAAAATTTTAACGGTAATTTTCATTGCCACTTTTGTGATTAACAACGTAAATGGACAAAATGCTTATTCTCCTGTTCCTGAAGAAGGAATAGTTAATTTTGTTACCAGCAGTACGGAAATAGAGCCTAGTAAGGCGAAAGGAAGTCCGTATCTAAATGAAGAATTTGTACACGGTGAAGTTATCGTAAACGAAAAAGTCGAGGAAGTAGGTAAAATGAGATATAATGCCTACAGAAATGAAGTAGAAATTTTAGATAATTTATCTAAGGATTCCTATTACTCACTACTTAAAAGAGCATATATTAAAGTTGAGATAGACGGCAAGTTATATCGTATTTATACTTATGTAGATAATGATAAATCTATTAAAACTAGCTATTTCACAGAGTTGAATGAGGGACCTTTAAAATTGTTGTTTAAACCTGAAGCCTTATTAAAGCAGGCGCGTACTCCTAGTACCTCTTATGAGAAATATTCTCCACCAACATATGTATGGAATAGTTCTTATTATATATTAGACAACAGAAATAAGGATTCTGAAAATCACGCAGTTAAAGTACGCTTAACAAAAAATAATATTTTAGATTTTACAGGGAGTAAGAAAAATGAAATGAAGTTATATGTTAAAGAAAATAAATTAAATCTTAGAAAAGAACAAGATGTAATAGCATTTCTTAATTACTTTAATTCTTTGTAAAAGCATTTCAAAAATTAAATAGAAAAGCCAAAGATGAACATCTTTGGCTTTTTTTATTTATTCCACACGAAACTCAAATAATTCTGAGTTTGAAGTATTGTCAAATGAGTCTTTTGTAATTACTCTCCAATAGTAAGTATTGCCTGTTGAAATAGAAGCGTTTATTGTAGTGTTCGTGGTACTCCCTAATGAGGTGGTAGGCTCATTAACAGTATCAAATAGTATCTCATAGGAAACAATATCATCATCAACATCAGATGTAGACCATTCGAGTGTAACGGTTGAACTTGTATCGGTTATAGTGGCACCTCTTTGTGGGGTAATCGCAATTGCCGGAAATGGAGCATAATTTTCTATACCTTGTCCCTGGTTGTAAAATGACCAAGTATCGCTGGTTGCGGTGGAAGTTGTTCCACTGGCAAGTGAAATTACATACCATTCATACGGTGTTCCCCTATTGATCAACACATCAACTTGGTTTGTTGTAGATGTTGCCGTTGTAACACTTCCCGATTCTAGATTTTTGATTTTAACTTCGTATGAATCGGTATTTTCAGAGGCTGACCATTGAAAATTTACCGTGCTTCTAGTGTCATCGTTGGCATTTATGACTCCTTCATTACATTCTGTATTGTCTTCGGGAAAT
Source organism: Maribacter dokdonensis DSW-8 (assembly GCF_001447995.1). NCBI lineage: Bacteria > Pseudomonadati > Bacteroidota > Flavobacteriia > Flavobacteriales > Flavobacteriaceae > Maribacter > Maribacter dokdonensis. The sequence continues at coordinate 148,047 of NZ_LDPE01000003.1, forward strand.
ATTAGGGATGCCGCACTTGGGTCTACTACAACCGGTGCAACAGGTTCTATAGGCGTTTCGTTGTCCGAGCCACCACCACATGAAAGCAAAAGTAATCCAAACAAAAACATGAAAGTTATATATTTTAGTATTCTCATTTTCTTATAATTTTATAATTAGAAAGCGTATTGCCATTTGTGACATTTAACATATATACACCTGTGGCTAAATTGTTAACGCTTATTTTAATTTCGTTATTGATAGGTTTCATTTTTTTCGAAAATATACTTGACCCATTTAATTTATACAGGGAAATAGTAGCTTCTGTTGTAGAATTTGCACCTAAATATATGGTTAAATCACCTCCTTCAATTGGGTTTGGGTAAATAAAGAATTCATCATTTAGAAGAATATTTTCAGTATAAACACCTTGACAATCTAGATCTGTTTTTACTAATAGTTCTGTGCTGTTAGTATCTAAGGGTAAAGTTATCTCTTTAGCTGTAGTAGTGTACATCTTTTCATTTAAAAATATGGTATATAATTCACCGCCTGCTAAGCTAAGTGTAACTTCATTACTCAATGAGTTGATTTTGGCTGACACCGACAACGACTCAGGTTCAGAAATAATTAGGTCATAGCAAATTTCATAATCAGTTTGTCCTTCTACGGTTACACATAATTGATAACTACCGGCAGATAAGTTGGAAAATGAACTTTCATCAGTAAAGCTTTCGCTTATTGAAGTATCGGTGCCGGTTAGTACAGCATTATATGTGTAGGTATTGTTGGCAGTGGTTATCACAATGCTACCATTGTTACTAGCGTTACATGAGCTACCTATAGTTTGAATTTGAAAATTTGTGTTCGGTAAAGAGAAAACCTCACAACCAGTAGTATTTACAACTGTTCCATTGGGTGTGTCATTGCATTGGTCAATATCATTAGGTACTCCATCATTATCACTATCATTATCGCATGGATTACCAATGCCGTCAAAGTCGTCATCTTCTTGATCTAGGTTTGCAATTAATGGGCAATTGTCATCAACATCTAAAATTCCATCGTTGTCGTCATCGGTGTCACAGACGTCACCAATACCATCATTATCGGTATCTAGTTGGTCTGCGTTTGCAATTAAAGGACAATTATCATTACTATCTAAAATTCCGTCATCATCGTCATCGTCATCGTCAGGTAAGCCATCAACAACTAAATCGTCTATAATCACACCTTCTTGGGTGACCGCTGGATCAGATTGAAAAACAATTCTAAAAACCACGTTACTTTCACCCGTAAGGTTGGTTTCGCCATTGGCTGCGTTTAAATTGAAATCATAGGCATATTCGGTCATTTCTGTATTTTCACCGGTCCATTGAGCTCCAGGACAGTTTTGACAATCATCGGCTTCTTCTGATAAAGCATTTGTTCTGTTGCTATTATACCAGTTAGGTTGACTGTCAATATTGCCTAAAATATCCCAGTTGATACCTCCGTCAATGGAATACTCAACATAGACTATGTCAAAATTTAATTCTAGGTCATAAGCCATATTAAATTTTAGGACAGGGGCTATTATAGAGGTCATGTCATAGCAATTGCTCAATAAAATAGCTTTTGTACTATTGGGGTGATCGCCACTTAAATTGGTGCCGTAAACATTTGTTCCAGACGTGGCGGTATTTAGTTTTGACCCTGCAGGTAATCCTCTCTGCCAAACCACTTCAGAATTTCCATCATTGTAAGTAATTAGGGATTCTTCTTCGGTTTCAAACGTGTTGACTTCACCACCGGACCCTGGTACATTAAGAAAAAATCTATTCTCAAGTGTATTGTTGTCGCTGTAGCTGTCATTAATAATGGTCGCTGTTATGGATATGTTGGAATTGCCAAAATTGGTCGAGGTTTCAATTGGTAAAGCAATAGTTTCAGTAGCGTTACTTAATAGATTACCTGTCCAAGTAAATGTTTGTTCTGGATTATTGTTAATAGTATAGGTGATATCAATTTGGGTAATGGTATTAAGTCCTTGGTTTTCTACAGTTGCGGTTGGGGTAAAGGAGTCGCAAAGCACTTCGTTTGAGTTTGGGGTAATAGATACTAATCTTACTTCATTGTCGGGTATTTGAATTGGTATTGTAGATTCCCAAACACCTCTACCGTATGTTGAAGCAATAATTTTTTCTCCATCTAAATTGACTTCTAGATCACTTATAGCAACACTTGGCAAGTTGGTAAAGTATTCTTCCCACTCTGAAAGGGTGTCGTCTAATCTGTAAACACCTAAGCTTGTACCTACGTAAATTGGATTTTCGGTATGTCTGCCTTGGTGAGCTATTGAGAAAAATGCTTGATCGGTTGGAATATCGAAGGTGATGTTTTCTGAAATTGTTTCTGATTCGCCAATAGTAACCTTAAAAACGCCTCTTTCTGAAGGTTGTTCATTTTGGGCGATACCCACTCTGTCAGATGTAGTAAGATAAATAATATTACTATCATTTGAGTTAATGGCCATATCTGAGATTTCCGAATCCATTACTTTTATGAGGCTAAAAGTGGCACCGCCATTTCTACTTCTATATAGTATATTACTTTCAGCGGCAAATATTGTTTCAGGATTATTAGGGTCAACTTCAAGATCGTCAATATTGCCTGTGCCAATTGAAGATGATATTTTGCTCCATTGGTTGTTTTCTAATTTGTATAAAGCATCAAAACCGGCATAAACAGAACCATCTGAGGCAACAGCCAACGGAGTAATCCAATTTCCTTGTATGGTGTTGCCATTTGTATCTGTAGGTGCAGCGACTACCCCAACAGATTGCCCGGAATCTGAAGAGATGAATAGGCTTCCTCCAAACTGGACAAATCCATAAACTAAACTACTATTATTAGGGTCAATTTCATAATCCATTCCATCACCACCGGTGAAAACATGCCATTGTTCTTGGTTTCGTATAAAACCTGCATTGTCCTGTAGACCTCCTGTTATTTTGCCTGCATCATTTTTTGCTACAGAAATTCTATAAAATTGACTAATACTGATGCCTGCGGTGTAATCGGTAAAAGAACTTCCTCCGTTTTCAGACATATAAATACCCCCATCACTACCAACATAGAGTTTGTTGTTGAAAATTTTAATAGTATGTATATCAGCGTGGGTATATCCTTGATCGGTAACGTTCCATCTATTGATTCTAATGAAAGTATCGCCTCCATTGGTGCTTTTCCAGACATTTAGGCAACCCGTATAAACTTCGTTGAAATTTGATGGTGACACCTCAATGGCAAGATCGAACCAAGCTTGGTTAGATTCAAAAATATCTTGTTCGCTAGCTGTCCTCGTAAAAGACTCTCCACTGTCCAGTGATTTGTACAATCCACCAAAGGCAAAGCTATTACCTCCTGTTAGTGCTCGTAAAACATATACTCCAGATGGGTTTGCTCCACTAACTCCTATAGCAAGTCTACCTGAACTTGAAGGAATGCCATTTGTGATCTCAACAAAATTCTCTCCCCCATCTGTAGATTTGAAAAAAGTATTTGAAGATACTGCGTAAATGGTGTTGGGGTCATTGGGTTTTAATTTGAAATCTTGAATATTACCGGTTCTTTTTACGGACCAAGTAGCTCCTCCATCTGTTGATTTTTGAAGACCTGCACTGGTACTTACCCAAATAATATTCGAGTTAGTTGGGTCTATGGTAATTTCGCTCATTAATAAGTTAATATTAGAATTACTTGGGTTTAGTCCCGTTTCATTCCAACTATTCCCTCCATCAGTAGATTTAAAAACGCCTACACTATATGAATCAGCAGCATCATCATCACCAGTACCAATATAGATGATTTGAGAATTGTTTGGGTCTACTGCAATACCGGAGACTCCTATTTGAGGAAAATCATCAAATAAATTCACCCATGAAGAACCACCATCTATTGATTTCCAAATTCCGCCTGCGGGCGCACCTACGTACCAGATGTTTTCATTGTTAGGGTCTACGGTAATTGCGTTTACTCTACCTTGCCCATTTAATGCGCCAGAATAAGTATCATGTGTAAAGGGACCTATGGAATTCCAGCTGGCAATAGGGTTCGCTGCTTTGCCAGTACTTTCATGTTTGCGTTTCCATGACTCCCATAATTGTTTAGAAGTGGGAAGGTTGCCATTTTTGTCTATATAGTGGGTCCAATAATTTTCCCACCTTTTATATGGTTTAAACCCGCTTCCCTTTTTTGTATAATCCTTATCGCTCCAATAGTCATTGAATGCATTCGAAATTTCGTACAATGAATTTGTTGGGGAAGAAGATTTGGATGTTTGCTGATTGGCTTTTAAATCTTTCATCCATGGCGCATTTTCATTGAATTGCGCACTAACATTTATAATAGCAAAAAGTACTATTATATTAAAAAGTAGAACTTTCATTAACATTTTTTTATAAAAATCAGAAAAATATTTCTTTTAATAATAGAGTGATCAGTTAAATTTTAATATTTATTTGTTTATCCTTTGTAGATAACGTAACAAACTCCCTTAAACTTTCACATTTACTTAGCAACAAAAAAATTAACTTTGCAAGGGTAACATTGCTTCATGAAATATATAATTTTAGTTTTATTGTGTTTTACAACGTCAATTGTTTTAGGACAAGATGTAATTGGAAAACCACAGAAAAAAGGCGATTCGCTTTCATTGGTAAAGAAAACAAAGCCAATAAATCCAAAAGACAAGCTTAAAAATGATTCTATAACTTTAACTATAGAAGATTATAAAATAATTTCTTTTGAAAGAGATACTACTTTTTTAGATACAACCTTGACTATCCAAAAGGAGTATAAGTATAACTACTTGCGTGAAGATGACTTTGAGTTAATGTCTTTTTCCAACATTGGGCAAGCCTATAACGAACTTGGGGTTGATTTTGAAAGGGTGGGGAGCTATCCAAATCTTGGGGCACTAGCAAAAGACCGTAAATACCTAGAGAAAGAACAAATTAATTATTATAATGTAGCCACCCCAATGACCGAGTTGTTTTTTAAAACAACTTTGGAAGAAGGTCAATTACTAGACGCAAATTTGACTTTCAATACCTCTAGAAGGTTAAATTTTTCTATTGGTTATATAGGCTTTCGTTCCCTTGGTAAGTATAATGATACTCAAATAGAATCAGGTAATTTCATAACTACTACAAATTATTTATCTAAAAACGGTAGATATTCGTTAAGAGCGCACATAGCTGCACAGAATATTTCGTCTGAAGAAAATGGAGGCTTGGCAGAAAAAGAAGAGCAATTTGAATCTGGTGATGAGGATTTTATAAATAGACCAAGGGTAGATGTCTTGTTAGATGATGCTGAAAATAAGATATTAGGTAAAAGATATTACTTAGACCATCAATATAAATTGGTGAGAAAACGGTTAGATTCTACCCGGTTTGAAAAAACGGCATTATCTATAGGACATAGTTTTGATTATGAGACCAAGTATTATCAGTTTATAGAAACATCGAATGATACATTATTTGGTGATGCAATTTTAAGTGCTATAGATGATAAGGCAATTTTGAAGACGTTTTATAACGAGGTTAATATAGAATTTTACAACAAGACACTTGGTAGGCTAACAGGCGGTGTTAATATGTATAATTACGATTATTATTTCAATAGCAGGCTTATTGAAGCAGATGGAACGGTAATACCCAATAGGTTGAACGGAACTGAGTTTGGACTGGTGGGAAATTATGAAAAACGAATAGGTGGTTTTGATTTTAATGCGGATTTAAAATATAACCTTTCAGGTGAGTTGGCGGGTAATGTATTCAATGCCTCCGCATCCTATAATATTAATGATAATAATAAGGTAAGGTTCGCCTTGCACAATTCTACTAGGTTGCCCAATTTTAACTACTTATTGTATCAAAGTGAATATTTTAATTATAACTGGGATAATAGTAATGTTTTTGAAAAGGAAAGAGCAAGTAGTTTAAAAGGTGAGTTGTTGTCCAAAACTTGGGGACACTTAATGGTGAAGTATAGTAATTTAGATAACTATACATATTTTGCCCCTGTATCAGAAGAGGTAATTGCCGATGGGTTGGATAATGCATTTATAAAACCGTTGCAAGAGGGTAATACGGTATCTCATCTAAAAGTGAAATATCAAAAAGAATTTAAGGTTGGAATGTTTGCATTGAATAATACGGTCATGTATCAAAATGTGACTCAAGATTCTCAAGTACTCAATGTTCCGCAACTGGTAACTAGAAACACATTGTATTTTTCTTCTGATGTTTTTAAGAAAGCAATGTTTTTACAGACGGGTGTATCCTTTAAATACTTTACTGCTTATAATATGAATGGGTATAATCCTGTATTGGGTGAATTTTATGTTCAAAATAAAGAAGAGTTGGGTGGGTACCCTTTGTTAGATTTCTTTATTAATGCAAGAATACAACAGACTAGAATTTATTTAAAGGCAGAACATTTTAACGCTTCGTTTTCTGGATATGATTATTATGCTGCACCAAATTACCCTTATCGGGACTTTGTTATACGTTTTGGTTTGGTATGGAATTTCTTTTCTTGATCAAAAAAGCTATGTAAAACATAAGGTCTTTAAGTGTCATTTAAATTCAGATGCTTAAAATTGAAGCAATGTGTAGCTTTCCTTGTTTTCTAACCCCCGTTGAATCAGGCGGGTATGAGCCGTGGTAAAAAACCTTGTATTTATTTTGCAAAAAAGTCTTGTTCATTTGAAAATAGGTTGTAGATTTGCACCCCGCTAGCGAGGAAGACGAGTTCTGAATCGGGAGTCGGAAAAGGTTCATTTATATGTTGGTTGGTCTGGGAAAAAAAAGAAAAAAATATTTTTTTTTCGAAATAAGTTGCCAGGTTAAAAAACAGTTGTATATTTGCAGCCGCTTAGGGAAACACCTAAGGGAAACGAAGCCGGGAAGGTCGCATGATCCAAGGGCGGAGTGGATGGAAGTTCATTGAAATATTGTGGAGATTTAAGAATCGAGAACGGGTGAGGACCTGTTCGAGAGGAACACGAATTAAGAAACATACCATATAATGTGCCTTGTGCATATTTGGATATATTGAATCGAGAGTCGGGGCCGGGATGGATTTGGTTTCGTTGGGACGAATATTTACAAAACAACGATGAAGAGTTTGATCCTGGCTCAGGATGAACGCTAGCGGCAGGCCTAACACATGCAAGTCGAGGGGCAGCGGGGAAAAGCTTGCTTTTCCGCCGGCGACCGGCGCACGGGTGCGCACCGCGTATGGAACCTGCCTTGTACAGGGGAATAGCCCAGGGAAACTTGGATTAATGCCCCGTAGTACCGTATTTCGGCATCGTTATACGGTTAAAGCCTTCGGGCGGTACAAGATGGCCATGCGTCCCATTAGCTAGATGGTAAGGTAACGGCTTACCATGGCTACGATGGGTAGGGGCCCTGAGAGGGGGATCCCCCACACTGGTACTGAGACACGGACCAGACTCCTACGGGAGGCAGCAGTGAGGAATATTGGACAATGGAGGAGACTCTGATCCAGCCATGCCGCGTGCAGGAAGAATGCCCTATGGGTAGTAAACTGCTTTTATACGGGAAGAAAAAGAGCTACGTGTAGCTTACTGACGGTACCGTAAGAATAAGGACCGGCTAACTCCGTGCCAGCAGCCGCGGTAATACGGAGGGTCCGAGCGTTATCCGGAATTATTGGGTTTAAAGGGTCCGTAGGCGGGCCGATAAGTCAGGGGTGAAAGTCTGCCGCTCAACGGTAGAACTGCCTTTGATACTGTCGGTCTTGAGTTATAGTGAAGTTGCCGGAATATGTAGTGTAGCGGTGAAATGCATAGATATTACATAGAACACCGATTGCGAAGGCAGGTGACTAACTATATACTGACGCTGATGGACGAAAGCGTGGGGAGCGAACAGGATTAGATACCCTGGTAGTCCACGCCGTAAACGATGGATACTAGCTGTCCGGGGCCTTGAGTTCTGGGCGGCCAAGCGAAAGTGATAAGTATCCCACCTGGGGAGTACGTTCGCAAGAATGAAACTCAAAGGAATTGACGGGGGCCCGCACAAGCGGTGGAGCATGTGGTTTAATTCGATGATACGCGAGGAACCTTACCAGGGCTTAAATGCATATTGACAGGGTCAGAGATGACTTTTCCTTCGGGCAATTTGCAAGGTGCTGCATGGTTGTCGTCAGCTCGTGCCGTGAGGTGTCAGGTTAAGTCCTATAACGAGCGCAACCCCTACCGTTAGTTGCCAGCATGTCATGATGGGGACTCTAACGGGACTGCCGGTGCAAACCGTGAGGAAGGTGGGGATGACGTCAAATCATCACGGCCCTTACGTCCTGGGCCACACACGTGCTACAATGGCAGGTACAGAGAGCAGCCACGTCGCAAGGCGGAGCGAATCTATAAAACCTGTCACAGTTCGGATCGGGGTCTGCAACTCGACCCCGTGAAGCTGGAATCGCTAGTAATCGGATATCAGCCATGATCCGGTGAATACGTTCCCGGGCCTTGTACACACCGCCCGTCAAGCCATGGAAGCCGGGAGTGCCTGAAGTCCGTCACCGTAAGGAGCGGCCTAGGGCAAGATCGGTAACTAGGGCTAAGTCGTAACAAGGTAGCCGTACCGGAAGGTGCGGCTGGAACACCTCCTTTCTAGAGATTGTCCTTTTAAGGACGGTCCCTGGCGAAACGAAGAATCGGAATAACGGTCCCGGTCTTTTGGTTTAATACGATTGTTTTCAAAAAAAAAATAGTGTTCGAATAAGAATAAAGATCTCCATAATCATGATATATAAGTAATTGCTTTTCCGGGAAGGTATTTATACTGAAGAGGAAGAGTAGGGACAGTCCCATAGCTCAGCTGGTTAGAGCGCTACACTGATAATGTAGAGGTCGGCAGTTCGAGTCTGCCTGGGACTACAAACAAGAAAGGGTGCCCATGGGGCATTACGTTCATATATTGAAATATTGAAGGAAATTTTAGAAGTTGTGCTACCTGTCAACTGTAAACTGGCAACAGCCGACTTATGGAATTGGGGGATTAGCTCAGCTGGCTAGAGCGCCTGCCTTGCACGCAGGAGGTCATCGGTTCGACTCCGATATTCTCCACATTACGATTGACAATGTTCAATTGGCAATAAACAATTTTTAATTGTTCATTGTTCACTGATAATTGTTAACTGTTCAACGTTCATTGACATATTGGAACAGGAGGTAAGACATTTTTAATGTTTTACCGACTAAAAAAGAAAGAAACACGAATCTTTATTAAGTAAAGAGTACGAATAAGATAGAATAGATTAAAGATCTGGCGACAAGCTGGAAAAGGGCGTATGGGGAATGCCTAGGCTCTCAGAGGCGAAGAAGGACGTGATAAGCTGCGAAAAGCTACGGGGATCGGCACACACGATATGATCCGTAGATATCCGAATGGGGCAACCCGGCATATTGAAGATATGTCATGGCGTAAGCCAAGCAAACCCGGGGAACTGAAACATCTAAGTACCCGGAGGAGGAGAAAACAAAAGTGATTCCGATAGTAGCGGCGAGCGAAATCGGATTAGTCCAAACCGTACATGTTCCGGCATGTGCGGGGTTGTAGGACCACGACATTCGAGATGTAATGAACTAGAACGCTTTGGAAATAGCGGCCATAGAGGGTGATAGTCCCGTATAGGCAAAGAGCATTTAGATAGTGGTATCCTGAGTAGTGCGGGGCACGTGAAACCCTGTATGAATCCGGCGGGACCATCCGCCAAGACTAAATACTCCTGAGAGACCGATAGTGAACCAGTACCGTGAGGGAAAGGTGAAAAGAACCGTGAATAACGGAGTGAAATAGATCCTGAAACCATACGCTTACAAGCGGTCGGAGCCCATATGGGTGACGGCGTGCCTTTTGCATAATGAGCCTACGAGTTACTTTTACTGGCAAGGTTAAGTTCTTCAGGAACGGAGCCGTAGCGAAAGCGAGTCTTAATAGGGCGCCATAGTCAGTAGTAGTAGACGCGAAACCGTGCGATCTACCCATGGGCAGGTTGAAGCTGTGGTAACACATAGTGGAGGACCGAACCCGTTGACGTTGAAAAGTCTTGGGATGACCTGTGGGTAGGGGTGAAAGGCCAATCAAGCTCGGAAATAGCTCGTACTCCCCGAAATGCATTTAGGTGCAGCGTGTAGATAGTTTTATAGAGGTAGAGCTACTGATTGGATGCGGGGGCTTCACCGCCTACCAATTCCTGACAAACTCCGAATGCTATAAAATGTTTCTGCGCAGTGAGGGCATGGGTGCTAAGGTCCATGTCCGAGAGGGAAAGAACCCAGATCACCGGCTAAGGTCCCAAAGTATATGCTAAGTTGATATAACGCGGTGGAACTGCATTGACAGCCAGGATGTTGGCTTGGAAGCAGCCATTCATTTAAAGAGTGCGTAACAGCTCACTGGTCGAGCGGTTCCGCATGGATAATAATCGGGCATAAGCATATCACCGAAGCCGTGACTTTGTATTTATACAAGGGGTAGGGGAGCATTGTAACTGCGTCGAAGGCGTACCTGCGAGGGATGCTGGAGCGGTTACAAACGAAAATGTAGGCATAAGTAACGATAATGCGGGCGAGAAACCCGCACGCCGAAAGACCAAGGTTTCCCCAGCTATGCTAATCAGCTGGGGGTCAGTCGGGACCTAACGCGAACCCGAAGGGGATAGTGGATGGACAACAGATTAATATTTCTGTACCTGCTCACGCTAAAAGTGACGGAGGCGAGAAGTTGGTGCGTACAGACGGAATTGTACGTTGAAGGGAGTAGTAATACCCCGATAGTACACCGAGGCCACGGCCAAGGTGATAATCCAGCATATCGACTTCCAAGAAAAGCGAGTGAAGCAGCCCGTACCGTAAACCGACACAGGTGGTTGGGATGAGTATTCTAAGGCGCTCGAGAGATTCATGGCTAAGGAACTAGGCAAAATAGACCCGTAACTTCGGGAGAAGGGTCGCCCCCTTATGGGGGGCCGCAGTGAAGAGGTCCAGGCGACTGTTTATCAAAAACACAGGGCTCTGCAAAATCGAAAGATGACGTATAGGGCCTGACACCTGCCCGGTGCTGGAAGGTTAAGAGGAGATGTCATTCCTTCGGGGAGAAGCATTGAATTGAAGCCCCAGTAAACGGCGGCCGTAACTATAACGGTCCTAAGGTAGCGAAATTCCTTGTCGGGTAAGTTCCGACCTGCACGAATGGTGCAACGATCTGGACACTGTCTCGGCCATGAGCTCGGTGAAATTGTAGTATCGGTGAAGATGCCGGTTACCCGCAGTGGGACGAAAAGACCCCGTGCACCTTTACTATAGCTTCGTATTGACCTTGGTCAAGCAATGTGTAGGATAGCTGGGAGACTTTGAAGCTGCATCGCCAGGTGTGGTGGAGTCATTGTTGAAATACCAGCCTTTGCTTGTCCGGGGCCTAACTCTCTTATGAGAGAACAGTGCGTGGTGGGTAGTTTGACTGGGGTGGTCGCCTCCAAAAGAGTAACGGAGGCTTCTAAAGGTGCCCTCAATACGGTTGGCAATCGTGTGTAGAGTGCAATGGCACAAGGGCGCTTGACTGAGAGACATACAGGTCGATCAGGTTGGAAACAAGAGCATAGTGATCCGGTGGTTCCGCATGGAAGGGCCATCGCTCAAAGGATAAAAGGTACGCCGGGGATAACAGGCTGATCTCCCCCAAGAGCTCATATCGACGGGGGGGTTTGGCACCTCGATGTCGGCTCGTCACATCCTGGGGCTGGAGAAGGTCCCAAGGGTTGGGCTGTTCGCCCATTAAAGTGGCACGCGAGCTGGGTTCAGAACGTCGTGAGACAGTTCGGTCTCTATCTACTGCGGGCGTTAGAAATTTGAGTGGATCTGACTCTAGTACGAGAGGACCGAGTTGGACCGACCGCTGGTGCGCCAGTTGTTCCGCCAGGAGCATCGCTGGGTAGCTATGTCGGGATCGGATAAGCGCTGAAAGCATATAAGCGCGAAACCGGCCACAAGATGAGATTTCTTTAAAGGGCCGTGGGAGATGACCACGTTGATAGGCTATAGGTGGAAGGGCAGTAATGTCCGTAGCCGAGTAGTACTAATTGCCCGTCAGGCTTGCGCATACGTACGTCCCTTCCTTGTGGAGGGGCGCACGACGATCTTTACTTCTTTCTTTCGATTCTGAAACATACTTGACGATATACATGTTTCTTTCCTTTATAGGAATCCTGTTCCATTCATGTCAACGATATTGCGGCGAAGGCCGCGGTCGGCAATGTCCGATCCAAAACTTAGGTGGCCATGGCGACGGGGCCCACCCCTTACCATTCCGAACAGGGAAGTTAAGACCGTTTGCGCCGATGGTACTGCTATACCAAGTGGGAGAGTAGGTAGCCGCCTTTTTCGAAAGCCCCTTACAGTAATGTAAGGGGCTTTTTTTATACCCTAAAGTGAAAGTGACCGGGGTGATATAAGTATTACCCTATCTTCATACGGACTGTTATACTTCTAGTGCAATTATAAGTAAGTAGTTATAGGTGTTGCTCTTTGAATGCCTAAGGGCTAGTTCTGCTGTTTCATTTAAGTTTAAAAGATGTAATGAGCCTAATAATGAATACAGAAAAATATTTATTATTGATATTATGAGCTATTATTTAATGAATTTGGATATTGATAAGTGAAGTATAGCCAAATAAATAAAAAAAATCCGCAATTGTTAAGGTTGCGGATTTGTAATTTTTAGGTAGTTAATAATTATACCCTAGGTAAATCACCTTCACCTTTTAATGGTAAAGCAGTTTCTCCCATTAAATATTTATCTACATGATGTGCAGCTTGTCTACCTTCTGAAATGGCCCAGACAATAAGAGATTGTCCTCTTCTTTGGTCACCAGCTGCAAAAACACCAGGAACATTTGTTTTATAATCATTTTCAGAGGCTTTTATATTGGTTCTTGCATCCATTTCTAAACCTAATTGGTTCGCAACGGTATTTTCAGAGCCGGTAAAGCCTAAAGCTAATAAGGCCAAATCACATTTCCATTCCTTCTCAGTACCTTCAACTTCTTTTAACTGTGGTCGTTGTCCTGGAGTTTTAATCCATTCTACTTCAGAAGTTATTAACCCTGTAAGGTTACCATCTTGATCACCAATAAATTTTTTGGTGGAAATACTAAAGAAACGCTCAGCTCCTTCTTTGTGAGAAGAACTAGTTCTTAAACGCATAGGCCAAAACGGCCAAGGCTGACCTTCGGGTCTTTCTGTAGTGGCCATTGGCATGATCTCGAAATTTGATACTGAAATTGCTCCATGTCTAAAAGATGTTCCAATACAATCTGATCCAGTATCACCACCACCAATAACAATTACATTTTTATTGGTTGCTTTTATTTCTTCTCCAAGTTCTTTGATACCATCTACTCTTCTGTTGTTCTGTCCAAGAAAATCCATGGCTTGAACAACCCCTTTTAAGTCAGACCCTTCAATGGGTAAATTTCTTCGGATAGTAGCCCCACCGGTTAAAACAATAGCATCAAAATTTTGTTTTAATTCATCAGCTTTTATATCTACTCCAATATGTACACCGCAATTGAAGTTTATACCTTCAGCTTTCAGAATTTCTAAACGACGATCAATGACATTTTTTTCCATTTTAAAATCGGGAATTCCGTAACGTAAAAGCCCGCCCGGTTTTTCATCACGTTCAAAAACAGTTACGTTATGGCCCGCTCTATTCAATTGCTGTGCCGTGGCTAGACCTGCAGGTCCTGATCCAACGATAGCTACTTTTTTGCCGGTTCTGGTAAGTGGCGGTTTAGCAGATATCCAACCTTTCTCAAAGGCAGTTTCTACAATATTTTTTTCAATATTTTCAATACTTACCGGATCTTCATTAATACCCAAAACACATGCCTCTTCGCATGGTGCCGGGCACAATCTACCGGTAAATTCTGGAAAATTATTTGTTGAATGTAATATTGAACTTGCTTTTTCCCATTTACCACGGTATACAGCATCATTAAAATCTGGAATTAAATTACCCAATGGGCAACCACTATGGCAAAAAGGTATGCCACAATCCATACAGCGTGCACCTTGATTTTTTAATTCATTTTCTGGTAACGGTACTGTAAATTCCTTGTAATTTTTTAAACGTTCCTCAACCGGTTCGTATGCTTCAATTTTTCTGTCGAATTCCAAAAATCCTGTTGTCTTTCCCATGTTCCGATCTTAAATAGTTTGTAAATTTTCTTTTTCTAATCTAATTAGAGCTTGTCTGTATTCTTCAGGTAATACCTTAACGAATTTTGGTAGGTATGATTCCCAATTTTCAAGAATACGCTGAGCTAAAGGACTCGAGGTCGAATTATAATGGCTTTCGATTAAATCTTTAAGCTGCTTAATGTCTGGAGCTTCTGTAACTTCTAACAGGTTTAAACCTTCTAGACTACAACGTTGTTTAAAAGTTTTGTGGTTATCTAAGACATATGCAATACCACCACTCATTCCTGCTCCAAAGTTTCTTCCAACTTCACCAAGAATGACAGCAACACCACCTGTCATATACTCACAACCATGATCTCCTATACCTTCAACAACTGCTTTTGCACCTGAATTACGAACACAGAAACGCTCACCTGCCTTACCATTAATATATGCTCTACCGGCGGTAGCACCATAAAGTGTTACATTACCGGTAATTACGTTATCTTCTGGTATAATTGTAGACTTTTCAGGTACTTTTATGACTAGTTTAGCACCAGAAAGTCCTTTACCTAGGTAATCATTAGTATTACCATTAACGACCATTGTTAGACCTCTTGTGGCAAATGCCCCGAAGCTTTGACCGGCCGACCCAGTAAAGTTCAAGCGTAATGTATTAATAGGAAGCCCTTCTGCGCCATAAGTTTTAGATATTTCGTTACTTATTATGGCACCTACCGCACGATCCGTATTGCAAATAGGATAGTCTAACGTTAATTTTTCCTTTCTAAATAATGATGGATTCGCTTTTGCAATAATATCAAACTCTATAGATTTATCTATATCGTGTTTTTGCTTTTCAGTATTATAGAACTTAGTTCCTTTTGGTACATCAACTTGGTGAAGTATCGGTGTTAAATCGATACCAGCTGCTTTATAATGGTCAATTGCTTTTTTACGATCTAGTTTCTGTACCTGGCCTACCATTTCGTTAATAGTCTTGAAGCCTAATTGCGCCATTATTTCACGCAATTCTTGTGCAACAAAATACATGTAGTTAACCACATGTTCTGGCTTACCTTTAAACTTCTTTCTAAGTTCAGGGTTTTGGGTTGCAATACCAACTGGACAAGTGTTTAAATGACAAACTCTCATCATTATACATCCTGAGGCTACTAAAGGTGCAGTGGCAAAACCGAATTCTTCAGCACCTAAAAGACAAGCTACGGCAACATCTCTACCAGTTTTTAATTGTCCGTCACATTCAAGAACAATTCTATTTCTTAAATCGTTTAATACAAGGGTTTGTTGGGCTTCGGCTATACCAAGTTCCCATGGTAAACCTGCATGCTTTAATGAAGTTAAAGGAGATGCTCCGGTACCTCCGTCAAAACCGGAAACCAAAACTACATCTGCTTTAGCTTTTGAAACACCTGCTGCAACAGTACCTACACCTACTTCTGAAACAAGCTTTACATTTATTCTTGCTTTTCTATTTGCTGATTTTAAATCATATATAAGTTGTGATAAATCTTCAATAGAGTAGATGTCATGATGTGGCGGTGGTGAAATTAGACCAACATAAGGTGTTGAGTTTCTTGTTTTGGCAATTTCAGGATTTACTTTAGGTCCAGGTAATTGACCACCTTCACCTGGCTTGGCCCCTTGCGCCATTTTAATTTGAATTTCTTTGGCATTGGTCAAGTAATTTGAGGTAACTCCAAATCTACCGGAAGCCACTTGCTTAATAGCACTGTTTCTCCAATCACCTGTTGCATTTTTGTAAAATCTATTTTGATCTTCACCACCTTCTCCAGAATTACTTTTTCCACCAATACGGTTCATTGCAATCGCAAGGTTTTCGTGTGCCTCTTTGCTGATAGATCCGTAAGACATTGCCCCGGTTTTGAACCTTTTGACAATTTCTGTCCAAGGCTCAACTTCTTCTATTGGAATAGGATCATAGTTGGAGAATTCAAAAAGACCTCTAATGGTCATTAAGTTTTTTGATTGCTCATTAACCATTTTAGAGTACTCCTTATACGTATCAGGTTCATTATTACGTACTGATTTTTGAAGCTTGGCAATGGATAGTGGATTGAACATATGCTTTTCTCCATCTCTTCTCCATCTATATTCACCACCAATTTCCAAATCTAAATTGGCATCAATTTGCTTTTTGCTAAAGCTCTTGTGATGACGAAGGGCAATTTCTTTTTCAATTTGATAAAGCCCTATACCTTGAATACGTGTAGGTGTATTTGGGAAATACTTTTCAACTACCTTGGTGTTTATTCCTATACATTCAAATAGTTGAGAACCACGGTAAGAGTTAAGGGTAGATATACCAATCTTGTTCATCACCTTTAAAATTCCCTTGCCAATAGCTTTATTGTAATTTTTTATTGCTTCATCAAATGAGAATTCCGTGATGTCATGCTCTTCTATCTGCTCGGCAATAATTTCATTAACCAAGTAGGGATTTATGGCACTTGCGCCAAAACCGAATAATAATGCAAAATGATGTACTTCACGAGGCTCTGCAGATTCAATGATAACACTAAGCTTAGAGCGTTTACCTAATTTTTGTAATCCACTATTTACAAAAGAACAAGCCAATAGGGCGGGTATGGGCGCCATTTCATCATTGACATTTCTATCTGATAGGATAATAATATTAGCACCATCATCTACTGCCGCAGAAGCTTGGTCTAATACTGATTGTAAAGCATCTTCTAGTCCGTTGTGCCCTTTTTGTATAGAATATAAAATAGGTATTGAAACCACTTTATAATCTGGACTGACGTCGTAATTTTTAATTTTATCTAAATCTTCTTTAGATATAACTGGATTCTGAATTTTTAGTTTTCTACAGTGATATTCTGAAAATTCAAATATGTTGTGATCGCTACCTAATGTTAAACTAATATCCGTAATCAACTCTTCACGTATACCATCTAACGGAGGGTTGGTAACTTGAGCGAAAAGCTGCTTGAAATAATTGTAAATTAATTGAGGACGTTGAGATAAAACGGCTATTGGAGTATCTGATCCCATTGAACCTATAGGTTCTTTACCAGACTTTGCCATTGGTAAGATAATGGTGTTGATATCTTCTATGGTATAGCCAAATACAGATTTTCTTTTTTCAAGCGTTTCTTCTCCAATAAATAAAGGACAATCATTATATGGTATATCCTTTAAATGTACCAAATTATCATCCAGCCATTTTTTATAAGGGTATTTTTGTGCGATGTTTTCTTTAATTTCTTCATCATTCACAATTCTTCCCTCTTCCATGTTTACCAAGAACATTTTACCCGGTTGTAACCTTCCATGAAAATCTACATTTTCAGGAGTGATATCTACAACACCGGTTTCAGAAGACATTACTACGTAATCATCTTTAGTTACCGTATATCTAGAAGGTCTTAGACCATTTCTATCCAAAACGGCACCAATGTAGTTACCGTCTGTAAATGGTATTGATGCAGGACCGTCCCAAGGTTCCATCATACAAGAATGGTATTCGTAAAATGCCCTTTTAGCCTCTGACATCTCAGGGTTTTTCTCCCAAGCCTCAGGTACTAGAATCATCATGACTTCTGGTAAAGATCTACCGGTCATCAATAATAGTTCAACCACCATATCCATAGTAGCGGAGTCAGATTTTCCTGGTAGAATTATTGGAAGTATGTTTTTGATTTCATTTCCGAACATATCACTTTGTAATAGTTCTTCTCTTGAAAACATACGGGTAACGTTGCCTCTTAGGGTGTTTATTTCACCGTTGTGACACATATATCTAAACGGTTGTGCCAAATCCCAAGTAGGGAAAGTGTTTGTGGAAAAACGCTGGTGTACCAAGGCTAATCTAGTTACTACTCTTGAATCCATTAGATCTGAGTAGTATAGGCTTATATCTAAAGGCATTAAAAGTCCTTTGAATATAATTATCTTAGTGGATAGACTGGGAACATAAAAGAATTTATTCTCAGATAATTTTGAATTGATTATCGTATGCTCAGTAATCTTTCTGGCAATGAAGAGCTTTAAGTTGAAATCAAAATAATCTTGCTCGTTACTTTCTTTTGCAACAAAAATCTGTTTTACAAAAGGTTCTGTTTCAGCAGCTATTCTACCAGGTATTGATCTATTAACGGGAACATCTCTCCATCCTAATAATTTTAAGCCTTGTTTTTTTATGTTTTCTTCAAAAACTGAAATACAGAAATTACGTTGGTTTTCTTTTCTAGGGAAGAAAATATTACCAACTGCATATTCACCCGCTTCTGGCAGATCAAAACTACATACAGCCTGAAAAAAATCATGAGGAATATCAACTAATATTCCTGCTCCATCTCCTGTTTTACCGTCGGCACTAACAGCACCTCTGTGCTCTAAACGTTCAAGTATTTCCAACGCTTTATGTATAATGTCGTTGGATTTTTTTCCTTTAAGGCTGCATATAAAACCAGCCCCACAGTTATCATGTTCAAATTCCGGTAAATATAATCCTTGCTTCTTCAGTGTCATAATTTGTGGTATTTCTTCAAAAATATCAATTTAATTGAATTATATTCAATGGTTGGAATAAATTCAAATATTAAATTCAACGAAACAAATAAAAGCTTAAAAAATCTATAATTACATATTTTTAAAACCTTCAATTTATCATATTGATAAATTTAAGTTAATAATATGAAAATACAGAGGTGAAGAAGGGGTTAAGTGAGGGTTTATGTAACTTTCTAACAATTACATCTAACTTTATTGAGAGGGTAACAAAGTGATTGTCTTATTTGTGAAACATTACCCCCTCTTTAAAAAGGGGGTAATGTTTAAAAATGTTGTTTTTTATTTTAGAATACTTCTGGAAATTACAATTTTTTGTATTTCAGAAGTTCCTTCGTAAATCTGCGTAATCTTAGCATCTCTCATTAAACGCTCTACATGGTAATCTTTAACAAAACCGTTACCACCGTGAATTTGCACAGCTTCAACTGTAGTTTCCATGGCAACTTTAGAAGCGTATAGCTTTGCCATGGCACCAGACAAATCATAATCCTTTCCATTATCTTTATCTAAAGCGGATTGATAAACCAATAATCTTGCTGCCTGAATTTCGGTATGCATATCTGCTAGTTTAAATGCTATGGCTTGGTGATTGCTTATCTCGGTACCAAATGCTTTACGTTCTTTAGAGTATTTTAAGGCTAGTTCATATGCCCCAGCTGCAATACCGAGCGCTTGGGCGGCAATTCCTATGCGGCCACCTGCAAGGGTTTTCATTGCGAATTTGAAGCCAAAACCATCTTCTCCAATTCTATTTTCTTTGGGCACCTTTACATCATTAAATATTAAGGAATGTGTGTCGCTACCTCTAATGCCTAATTTGTTTTCTTTGGGTCCTATTTCAAAACCAGGGGTGCCTTTTTCTATGATCAAGGCATTTATACCTCTGTGTTTTTTGTCCTTATCGGTTTGTGCAATAACTAAATAGGTACTGGCAGTATTACCATTTGTAATCCAGTTTTTGGTGCCATTAACAATATAATGGTCTCCCATGTCAATTGCGGTTGTTTTTTGTGAGGTGGCATCGCTACCGGCCTCAGGCTCGGAAAGACAAAAAGCGCCTATTTGTTCTCCTGTGGATAATTTGGTAAGATATTTTTCTTTTTGTTCTTCGGTGCCAAATTTTTCAAGTCCCCAACAAACCAACGAGTTGTTTACTGACATTACTACTGAGGTAGAAGCGTCTATTTTGGAAATTTCTTCCATTGCCAATACGTATGATAAGGTGTCCAGTCCGCTACCACCATATTTAGGGTCTACCATCATACCTAGAAACCCAAGTTCACCTAATTTTTTAATTTCCTCTTTCGGAAATCTTTGAGCATCGTCTCTTTCAATTACCTCTGCTAAAAGTTCAGTTTGTGCGAAATCTCGTGCCGCTTGCTGTATAAGTTTTTGTTCTTCATTTAATGAAAAATCCATCTAATATGTATAAAAGTTATCTTCTCAAAGATAAAGATATAGAAGTTAAATATTAAACTTTAGAGATGTGTAATGTTTGATTTTTGAAAACCAAATTGCTAGGTTAGGATTGAAAGATGATATTTAACATTTTGTTAAGCGTTAAAATAGTGATGCCGTACATGCGTATTATTTGATAATACTTTGATTTAAGTATTTGGATGTCAGATATCTTCGGTATTATTGTGAAATCATTAGGAATTCACAGACTATTTTGAATATATTTGGATGATTTATTTTTTTGTATTTAGAACCTATATTTGACACCTTATCAATAGATATTAAAAAAACCAACGAACATGGAAACCATAATTATTATTGTTTTTTTGGCAGGATATCTTGCCATCACATTAGAGCACAATCTTAAAATAGATAAACTTATTCCTGCATTGGCCATGATGGCTATTCTGTGGGCTTTGATAGCACTTGGAATTGATGGCTATGAAAACTGGTTCGATTCTGTTCAGCAAGGTTTGGTTTCTGGTTTCTCTGATTTAGGGCATTTGGATAAAATGCATATTATGGAAGAATCTCTTTTGCATCACCTTGGAAAGACTGCAGAGATTCTGTTCTTCTTGTTAGGGGCAATGACCATTGTTGAAATCATTGATTATTTTGATGGTTTTGCTACCATTAAAGGTTTTATAAAAACTAAAAAGAAAAGTAAGCTATTGTGGTTGTTCTCAATATTGGCATTTATTTTATCTGCTATTATAGATAACCTTACCGCAACTATTGTTTTGATCACAATTTTGCAAAAAGTAATAAAGGATCGCGAAACAAAATTATGGTTTGCGGGTATGATCGTGATTACTGCTAATGCCGGTGGTGCCTGGTCTCCTATTGGAGATGTTACAACGACCATGTTGTGGATCGCAAACAAGGTAAGTGCAGGTCAATTGGTAATACATGTATTATTGCCTTCATTGGTGTGTATGCTAGTTCCTGTTTTAATAGCTGGAAGATTTAAGATTTTTAAAGGTTTAATAGATGGTGATCTAGATGGTGAGATTTCAAAATCTAAATATGGAGGTACAATGTTGTACTTAGGTTTAGGTGCCATTTTGTTCGTTCCAATATTTAAGACAGTAACACACCTTCCTCCTTACGTTGGTATGATGTTGTCTTTGGCGGTTGTGGCAACTTTTGCTGAGATTTACAGTAACAAAAAATTCAACATTTCTAGTGTTGAAGGAGAAGATGACGATAATGCAGGGCACCATAGTCCTGTTCACCATTCGCTATCCAAAATAGAATTACCTAGTATATTATTCTTCTTGGGTATTTTATTGGCAGTAGCGGCAATGGAGTCTTTAGGGATTTTATTTAATGCTGCAGGTGCATTGAACGAGGCAATTCCTAATACCGATATCGTAGTTATGTTATTTGGTGTAGGTTCTGCGGTAATTGACAACGTTCCCTTAGTTGCTGCAAGTATGGGTATGTTCAGTGAGCCGTTAGATAGTCCGTTATGGCATTTTATAGCTTATTCGGCCGGTACAGGTGGAAGTATGTTGATAATTGGTTCTGCGGCAGGTGTTGTAGCTATGGGTATGGAAAAGATTGATTTTTTCTGGTATCTGAAAAAAATTGCCTGGTTGGCTTTAATCGGTTTTGTTAGTGGTGCGATCGTATTTATATTATTGAGAGATTTTGTTCTACACGGATAATTTAATTCGCAATTCATCGTTATAAAGGCAAATTCAATATATAAAGAATACTATGTTATTATTTCAGGATTTGGCTCAAGATGCGAGCGAAGAATTATTATCTGAAGAGAAAACTCTATCGGTTATCGATTTAATATTTAACGGAGGAACGGGAAGTGTAATAATAATTACCGTATTGTTCATAATGTTAGGGGTGGCTCTGTATATCTATTTTGAACGTTTACTTGCAGTAAATGCGGCTTCAAAAATAGATAAGAATTTCATGAATCAAATTCGTGATTACGTTACATCAGGTAAATTAGATGCAGCTAAAATTTTATGTGCACAGACAGATTCGCCTGTTGCAAGGTTAACTGAAAAAGGTGTTTCCCGTATTGGCAAGCCATTAGATGATATCAATACCGCTATAGAAAATGCCGGTACCTTAGAGGTGTATAAATTAGAAAAGAACGTAAGTATATTGGCTACTGTTGCCGGTGCGGCTCCCATGATCGGATTTTTGGGTACCGTTATTGGTATGATTCTTGCTTTTCATGAGATGGCAAGTAGTGGTGGTCAAGCGGAGATGGGTTCATTGGCGTCTGGTATTTATACAGCGATGACAACAACCGTAGCTGGATTAATTGTCGGTATTATAGCCTATGTTGGTTACAACCATTTGGTGAATAGAACCGATAAAGTGGTGCATAAAATGGAGGCTAATGCCGTTGAATTTTTAGACTTATTAAACGAACCTCTTTAATTTTTTATTATGAAATTAAAAGGAAGAAATAAGGTCAGTCCAGACTTTAGCATGTCTTCAATGACAGATATTGTATTCTTGTTATTGGTGTTTTTTATGCTAACGGCGAATTCTCCTAATGCCTTAGACTTATTATTGCCTAAAGCAAAAGGAAAGTCTACCAATACGCAAAATGTTTCTGTAAGCATAGACAAGAATCTTCAATATTTTGTTAATGACGAAAGAATTAATGGAGAATATATTGAAATAGAATTGAAAAAGGCGCTTGCAGGGCAGGATAGCCCTACAATTATACTTAGAGCCGAAGAAAGCGTAGCAATTAAAGAGGCGGTAAACGTAATGGATATTGCCAATAGAAATAATTACAAGGTAATTTTGGCGGTTCGCCCAAATTAAATGGCATTTTTAGATACTAAACATAAAAAGAAATCACTGACACTTACAACGTTGTTGCTAAGTGCATTATTATTGGTTTTATTTTATATAGGTCTAACATATATGGACCCACCTGAGGAAAACGGAATATCTGTCAACTTTGGTACTACTCAGTTTGGTAGCGGAAGAATTCAGCCTAAAGAAAAAATTCAATCTGAGCCTGTGGATACTCCTCCTGTAGAGCCTACAAAGCAAGAGGTTGCAGAGGCAATTGAGAATCCTGTTGAAGAAGTGGAAGAAGTTTCGGCGGAGAAAGAGTCACCTGCAGAAAAGTTGTTAACACAGGAAAATGAGGAAGCTGTTAAAATAAATCAAGCCAAAGAAGCCAAAAGAAAGGTGGATGAAGCCGCGGCTGACGCTAAACGGAAAGCAGAAGCAGCGGAGAATAAGAAAAAAGCGGAGGCTGCCAGAATTGCACAGCAGAAGAAAGAAGCTGAAGAGCGCGCACGGAAAGAGCAGGAGGCAAAGAAAAAAGCATTGGACGAGATGATGGGTGGTCTTAATAAGTCTGATGGAACGGCTACTGGAAGTGAAGGAGATGATGATAGGGCTGGAGATAAAGGTCAACCGGACGGAGATCCCTACGCAACTAGCTATTATGGAGGTCCGGGCAGTGGAAGCGGAACAGGTGGATATGGACTAAATGGTAGGTCTTTAGTGAATAAAGGAAAAGTTGCACAAGAATGTAACCAATCTGGTAGAGTTGTGGTGAGAATTACTGTAGATCGCAATGGAAAAGTTATCAGTGCGGAACCAGGAGTAAAGGGTACGACCAATAATGATCCATGTTTGCTGGAACCAGCTAGAAAAACCGCTTTTATGCACAAATGGAACTTAGATAGTAATGCACCTAGTAAACAAACTGGTTTTGTTGTAGTTAATTTCAAGCTGGGAGAGTGACCTATAAAGAGACTTTGGATTGGATGTTTGCTCAACTTCCAATGTATCAGAATAAGGGTAAAGTAGCCTTTAATTCAAAACTAGATGGTATAACCTTGTTTGCGTCCCATTTAGAAAATCCTCATACTAATTTTAAAAGTATTCATGTAGCAGGTACCAACGGTAAAGGTTCCAGTAGTCACTTATTGGCTTCGGTTTTGCAGGAGGCAGGCTATAAGGTAGGGTTGTATACTTCACCTCATTTAAAAGATTTTAGAGAGCGTATTCGAATCAACGGTAAAAAAATCAATAAAGATTGGGTAGTTGATTTCATTGAGAACAATTCTTCTTTTTTTGAACAGCATAAACTTTCATTCTTTGAAATGACCGTTGGTATGGCATTCTCATATTTTGATAAGGAAAGTGTGGATATTGCCATTATTGAAGTTGGCTTAGGAGGGCGTTTGGATTCTACTAATATAATTCATCCAGAAGTGAGTTTAATTACAAATATAGGTCTGGATCATACCGATATTCTTGGAGATACTATACCTGAAATAGCTAGGGAAAAAGCAGGAATTATAAAACCCAATACTCCTGTTGTAATTAGTGAGTTTAATGAGGAAACCGCTCCTATTTTCAAGAAAGTAGCGAATAAAATGAATTCTAAGATTTTATTTGCAGATAGTGGTAATTACAATAGAGATTACGAAATAGGTCTTCTAGGGTCTTATCAGAAACGAAATATTAAAGGTGTTTTGGGAACATTGAACCTGTTAAAAGGTTTTGAGATTCGTGAAGAGGATAAAGTTCATGGTTTCAAGAATGTGGTCAAAAATACGGGCCTAATGGGACGCTGGCAGAAAATTGGTGATCAACCTACTGTTATTTGTGATACTGCTCATAATAAAGATGGACTATCTTATATATTGGAACAATTAAAAAACCAAGAGTTTGATACCCTACATATTGTTATTGGTGTAGTAAAGGATAAGAATATTACTGATATTTTACCTCTATTTCCTAAAAATGCGGTTTATTATTTCTGCAAACCAAAAATTTTTAGGGGCTTGGATGAAAATATTTTAGCAAGCCAATTTTATGACCTGAATTTCAAGGGTGAGATATATAAGTCTGTGAATAAGGCATTTAAAACAGCGAAAAAACAGGCTAAAAAATCTGATTTAATTTATGTGGGCGGTAGTAACTTTGTTGTAGCAGAAGTTCTTTAATTTTTTATTGATTTTTCTTTTGAGAATTGTAAAAGTATTATATATTTGCACACCCTTAACAAGGGCTCTTAGCTCAGTTGGTTCAGAGCACCTGCCTTACAAGCAGGGGGTCACTGGTTCGAATCCAGTAGGGCCCACATAGTAAAAGGCTTTCATGAAAATGAAAGCCTTTTTTCGTTTTTAGAATTTAGGTTTTTATTCCTGTATTTAAACAGAAAAAATGAAGTACGCTAATAAGGTGATCTTAGTGATCTTCTAGATACTTTTTATTTTCCATCATTTTTACTTAATCATCATTTTTAATTCTTTTGAACATAAGGTACTGTTAAGAAGGTGTTTTATATTCATGCTTGTCAATTTGGCATTTTTGGCCTTTATAAATATGAATATCTTAACAGATAAATGTTAAATTTTTTAAATATTGAAATTCACGCTCTGTTTTATCTTAATAGCTAGGTTATTCATATTAAAAAATGTTCAACATGTACCTCAATTGCCCATAAAGACTACTATTTTAGGGCTAATGTCATTTTGATAAATATTCCTAATAATTTTATTGATTACGTAATTTATTAATGAAAATTAGTGGTTAGTGACAAAAAATAGGTCGATAAATTTTCAAAGTAATTTTTTTTAACAAGATAATAACATATATTTGGTAAACCAGTTTGACGAACCAATTTGGTAAACCAATTAAATGAAAACTAATAATCATCTTATTAATTAAAAAAAAGTGAAATGAGACTATAGAAAAAAGCATAAAAAAAGGACGGGTGCTCGCCCATCCTTTTTATGAAAAAAATTACTCCAAATCGATAGGGAAGTAACAAACATGTAAGTATTGCTATTTACACATTTTATGTAAAAATAAGAATTATCCTTGATTCTTATGTGAAATGTGTGTTATAGTAAATTAATGATTATGATGCGGTGGCTAATATCGCATTTTAAGTAGATCAAAAAGAGGGCTTGGCCCAATTCAATAGAACTAACTTAATATAACACAAATGAATTTTAAATTAAAAGTTTTTATGGTTGCAATGTTGCTGGTCAACATTCAATTGTTTGCACAGGACTCCTATAGTTTATCAGGTACTGTGACAGATGCTAACAATGTACCGATTCCAGGTGCTAATATTGTTGTGGCAAATACAACTAGAGGTACCCAAAGTGATTTTGACGGTAATTTTACCATACAGGTTACAAGTGGTGATTTATTGCAATTCTCTTATATAGGGTATGCTACGCAAACAGTAGCAATTGTCTCTCAAAAAACAGTAAATGTAACCCTTCAGGAAGATGCTAGTCAGTTAGATGAAGTTGTCGTTGTTGGTTACGGTACGCAAAAGAAATCAACATTAACAGGTTCAATTTCTAAAGTAACTAATGAGACCTTAGACCAAATTGCGGTTTCAAGGGTGGATGATGCCTTGATCGGACAAGTTTCCGGTGTTAATATTCAGGCCACTAATGCTGAGGCCGGTGGTGCACCTACCATTACTATTAGGGGTGTGGGGTCTGTAACTGCAGATTCTGGACCGGCATTGGTTGTTGATGGTATTGTAGTGAGTTCGGAGTTTCTTGCTAACATAGATATGAATGATGTTGAGTCTTTTGAAGTGCTTAAAGATGCTGCTTCAGCTGCAATTTATGGTAGTGAAGGTTCTAACGGTGTAATTTTGATTACTACAAAAAGCGGTAAGGCTGGTAAAACAAAGTTTAGCTATCAAACCTATACGGGTTTCAAAGATGCACATGGTAGTGATGACTACAAAAAGAGTGTTGCTGAATGGGCTAAGATAGAACAAGCTGCTACCGGAACACTATCTGGTGAAACTTTATACGCACAATTGTTAGTGGCTACAACTGGTGTAGATAGAGATTGGCAAGATGTGTTTTTCGACGGTGGAACTGTAACCAGTCATTCTTTTTCTGCACGTGGTGGTACTGAAGATACTAAGTTTAGTGCATCATTAAGAGCATTGCATGATGAAGGTGTTGTAATTACTGATGATTATAAATTATATACAGGAAATATAAAGTTAGATACAAAATTAGGTGAAAAGGTAAAGTTTGGGTTAAGAGCTACACCTTCATATACTTCGCAAAGAAGATTACCTACTTCAATTCATAATCCAACTAGACAATCGCCATGGTTGCCAATATACCATACTGAAGAATCATTACAATTTATAGATAGAGATGTTTATCCTAATGTAGGAGTTGGTGATTATTTTTATGAAAATCACTTGGTTAATTTAGATTTGGATAATGATGGCAATACAGAACGTCCACGTACTTCTGGTGATTCTAACCCTTTTGCACAATATGTAGAAAGAGAACATTATGAATTTAATACTAAATTATTTGGATCTACATATTTAAGTTATGAGTTGTTAGACGGTTTAACCGCTAAAACTTCTTTAGGTGTTACTTTAGAGCATAGAAAACGTACAAGATATGACGGAACATTGCACCACGCTTCTGGTAACAGTAGAGCGGCATACTATTTAGCTAATAGATCTAGAACAAGGTTAATTAATGATAACACTTTAAATTATTCTACAAACTTTGGCGGTGATCATGATTTAAACTTGTTGGCGGGTATGACCATTCAACAAAGAAAATCTGAAGAAAGTATAATGACCGGAGGTGGATTTTCTAATGACTTGTTGAAAAATTTCCAAGGTGCTACTTTAATTGATAACCCTACTGAAATTAATACAGAGCTTAAAAAAGTAGGTTATTTTGCTAGAGTTAATTATGCCTATAAAGATAAGTATTTGGTTAATGCGTCTTTTAGACGAGATGGTAGTTCTGTATTTGGTGTAGATTCTAAATACGGTAATTTCCCAGCTGTGTCTTTGGGATGGAACGTTGCTAAAGAAAACTTCTTATTGAACAGTGATATAGTCAATAACTTAAAATTTAGAGCTAGTTATGGTTTAACAGGAGCTGAAAATTTCAATGTTGGTGATGATAATGTAAACCTTTATCCTTATTTAGCATTACTTCAAAATTCTAATGCGATAACAGATGGTAGTATAACTCCTGGTGTATCGCCAAGAAACATTGCCAATGCCTTATTACAATGGGAAGCTTCAGAAGAAATGACTTTTGGTGTTGATTTCGGATTCCTGAATAATAGAATATCTGGTTCTGTGGATTACTATAAGAGAACAAGTGATGAACTATTATTGGAAAACCCTGTTTCTTACATTACTGGTTTTACAAGTGGTATAGTAAACTTAGGAGAGGTTGAAAATAAAGGTGTAGAAGTTGAAATAAGAACCAAGAATATTGTTGGAGAGAAATTTAGATGGAACTCTACATTGATTGCTTCTACTAACCAAAACGAATTGTTGAGTTTTGGAGATTCTAACAATGCTTTAATAGAAGATGATTATGGTAGAAACTCTCAATGGATAAACAGAATTGGCGAGCCAATATCATCTTTCTGGGGGTATGTTGTTGATACGGATTTATACGATGATACACAGTTTAGAACTACTTATGTAGATAATCCTTGGAATAGAATTAACGGTCAGGCAGATGATACGATCGTTAAGGATTTAAATGGTGACGGTATCATTACAGAAGAAGATAAAACCATTTTAGGTGATCCATACCCAGATTTAGTGTACAGTTTTACTAATGAGTTTCAGATGGGGAATTTTGACTTCTCATTCATGGTACAAGGTAGCTTAGGTGCTCAAGTGAATAATATTGGTGATCAATATTTCTATAACTGGTTTGGTAATAGAACACGTAGTGGAGGAGAGGCGCAAGCAGTTGCTGACGGTTTAGTACCACATACATCTTTTATTCAAGAAAAGGTATTGACCAGTGAAGTTATAGCAAATGCAGATTATTTTTCTTTAAGAAATATAAATCTTGGATACAATTTCCCTGACGATGTAACATCTAAAATTGGTATTGGAGGTCTAAGAGTTTATGCAACTGCTCAGAATTTAGTGTATATCACTGCAGATGACTATCATGGTTTTAACCCTGAGCATGTAGATGGTTCTAACCCAAGGGCTTATGGTTCTCAAAGAGCTGGTACGCCAATATTTAGAACATTGACATTGGGTCTTAACATTGATTTTTAATTTTTAAAAGATACTTATTATGAAACATATAAAATATATAGTCTTTATGATCACAGGGGTGATATTCCATTCCTGTAGTGATGATTTTTTGAACCCTTTGCCAGAAACGGCAGTTGCGGTTGAGTCATTCTTTCAATCAGATGCAGATGTTTTAGCCGGTGTAATAGGCATTTATGATGCATTACAAGGTGTAAATGAAAATACGACCACAAATATTGGAGATGCCAATAGAGGGGTTCAGTTTGAGCACTTATTAACAGAGCATAGAACTGATAACACTCGTAACGCCACATTAGAAGGGTCTAAATCAGATTTTCACAGATATGTGGTAAATGCCAATAACGTAGAATCTGAAGATTACTATCAATCTATGTATGAGGTAATATTTAGGGCAAATAATATTTTAACCTTTATAGATGTTGCAGATGTGGAAAATCAAGCTAAATATGCTGCCGAGGCAAAATTTCTAAGAGCTTATGCATATTTTAACTTAGTTAGGTTGTATAGTGACGTTCCTTTGGTAACAGAAGTTGTTGGTCCAACTGATAATGAAGCTTTGTTTACCCGAATTCCTGAAGCACAGATTTATGCTCAAATAGTTGAGGATTTACAAGAAGCTGTGAACGTTTTGGATAATTCAGCTAAGGCAAGAGCTTCTAAAGCGGCGGCACAAGGTATTCTGGCTAAAGTTTATATGACTCAGCCAAACAAAAATTATTCTGGTGCTAGTCAACTTTGTGAAGCAATAATCAATAGTGGTAATTTTTCTTTGGAAAGTAACTATTCAGATGTTTTTTATGACGAGTTGAACGATGAAATTATTTTTGCGGTACAATATGTAGCTGGTAACAGTGCGGAGAGTCAAAGTTTTTCATCAGAATTCACTTCAACTTTCCGTCAAGGAAGAGAAGATGGGCAGAATATTGTGAATGATAATTTAGTAGCTGATTTCGTTGCCTATGGAGGTAACAGAACAGAGGTTTCTTATGTAACATTCAATACAACTTCAGAAGTTGCAAAATTTCTACCTGAAGGTACAGATCTTAGTGTAACACCGCCAGATTATGGTTTAAGTGCAAGAGATGCAGGTAACGATTATATAGCATTGAGATATGCTGATGTATTATTAATGCATGTAGAAGCGGCAATAGGTGATGGTACTAGTACAACTGATATTGGCGCTTTGGAATCTTTTCAAAAAATCAGGGATAGAGCTTTTCCTGATACAGCTCCAAACACTGTTTCAAGTGTTTCAAAAACAGAACTTTTAAGAGAAAGACGTGTTGAATTGGCATTTGAAAACCAACGTTGGTTCGATTTACTTAGGTTCGGTGTAGCTGATCAAGTATTGAGTGCACATGCTGAGGAAATGGGATACGTTTTTTCTTCTAGAGCTTTATTGCTGCCAATTCCTGCAAGGGAAATAAATATTAGTGGTGGTTTATTAACACAAAATCCAGGATATTAATATAAAAACTATGAGACAGAAAGTAAATATATTTAGTAAGACAAAACTATTGCTTATGGCTATAGTTTCGGCTGGCATGGTAGCTAGTTGTGTAAATGATGAACTTTTTAGGGATGATTTACCAGATACTAATTCAAAGGTAGACACGGTATTTCCAGCGGCTAATTTTTCTTATGCAGCTTCCTCAGATGATTTTAGGATCATCAATTTTACCAACCTAGCTACAGAAGCTACTGTTTTTGAATGGGATTTTGGTAATGGAAACACTTCAACGGAGCAGGATCCAACATTTACTTTTGACGGTGAAGGTACATATCCTGTAACGTTAACCGCAATAGACGGTAATGGTGTTACTGGTTCTACTACTATAGAGGTAATGGTTGTAGAAGGACCCTTTCAACCTATTATTCTTGAAGCTGGCTTTGAAGATGATACCTTGCCAGAAGGAGGGGGAGACGGTCGAGATTCTTGGAGAAATAGTGATTTGGGTGGTGTAATACAAATTACAGGTAGTCCGGTTACTTTTGGGGATCAAGGAGCAAAATTACCGGTACCGGCAGGTGATCGTGTAGGTTATCAGGAAATTACTGTAGAGCCAGATACTAATTATGATTTAAGTTTTTGGTATACTATGTTAAGTGGATCTTCTGATCCTTCATTAACTGTTGCTGTATTGGGTGTTACGGAGAATGGACCTTTTGCAAATAAAGAAGAGGCAAATGATGCAATTATAGCATCTGTAACCGTAACGGACGATTCTGAACCAGATGTTTATGTACAGCAAAAACTTTCGTTCAACTCAGGAATAAATAATACTGTTGCAATTTACTTTACAAACGGAGAAGTTGAGGCTAGACTTGATGATTTTACAATAGAAGTTGGAATACCAGGAGCTGTACCACCATCTGCAGGATTTGATATAGCACAGAGCGAAACAAACTTCTTAGAGTATACTTTTACGAACTCTTCTGTTAACGCTTCTACTTACGAGTGGGATTTTGGAGATGGTAATACTTCAACAGATGAGTCTCCTACACATGTATATGAAACTGCTGCAGATTATGTTGTGACATTAAATGCTACCAATGATTCTGGTTTATCAACGGAGTTGACTAAAAACATTACCATTTTGGCACCGGTATCAGCAGCCTTTTCTTTCGAAGTAGATGCAGATGATTATAGAACATATTCGTTTACCGATGAATCTGTGGATGCGGTAATGCTTTTATGGGAGTTTGGAGATGGTTACCAATTTACGGGTATGAATCCTACTCACACTTATGAAGAAGATGGTATATATGTAGTTACTTTAACAGCATATAGTCAAACAGGAAATACTTCCGAAGCAACGGAACAGATAACGATTTCAGATGGTTTTATTGTTGAGGTTGTAAACGGTGATTTCTCTGATGGTTCTTCTAGTTGGAAGCCATCTAGTTTTGATGGCAGTAATTCAAATGCCTTTAATACAAGTTCAGACGGAGATTCATTTGACTATACGGGAGCGGATACAGGTTCTAAAACACCTGGTGCAAAGTATACAAGTAGTACTACAATGGTAGGGCCACTTGAAAGTTTGTCAAGAACATCTTCTTCTAGAGCTGCATATCAAGAAATTACCGTAGAACCTAATAAAGAATATACGATAGAGTTTAGCGCAGCTATTACAAATAGTGGTGACGCTGTTTATGTAGAGATATTAGATGGTTGGTTTGATGGCGATGGCGCTGCTGCCTTTGCTAGTTCAACAGGAGCGGGTCCTTTAGGAAGAGCTGTAGTTGATGTTGCTAATGGTAAGGGTAACTTTACAATGGGTACCGATACATTTACTTCTAATGCAAGTGGACAGGTGACTATTTGGATGTATTCTTTGACCACTGCAGATGCATGGGTTGATAATATTAAGGTTTATGAAGCACCATAATTTATTTGATTCTAATGTATAGGATATCACATCTTTTGATATTATCATTAATGTTTCTCTCTGTAGAGGCTACCTCCCAAACTAT
Source organism: Maribacter dokdonensis DSW-8 (assembly GCF_001447995.1). Classification (NCBI taxonomy): domain Bacteria; kingdom Pseudomonadati; phylum Bacteroidota; class Flavobacteriia; order Flavobacteriales; family Flavobacteriaceae; genus Maribacter; species Maribacter dokdonensis. Next base: position 180,875 of record NZ_LDPE01000003.1, read on the forward strand.
GGGGGGTGACCTCACAGAGTCAGAAACAAAAACGGAGAAACGTAGTAAAAAAAAGAAAAGGAAAAAAACCAAACTTCCAGACATAGATTTATCACATTGGAAGGTTACAATTCCAGAGGGTTCTGGCAAGGGAGGTGCTATTAGTGTTGAACCTCCAGAAATTCTGGACTATGCAAATAATGATATCTTAAAACCATATATGTTTAATGATTCCACTAAAGGGGCGTTAACATTTTATGCATATCCTACTTCGGCTACTACGGCAAACACCAAGTATTCTAGGTCAGAACTTAGAGAACAAATGGTGCCCGGTGATGACAATGTAAACTGGACGTTTAAAAAAGGAGGAAGCTTAAAGGCAAAACTTTCGGTCGATGAAGTGTCAAGAGATAAAAATGGAAAGTACCACAAGGTTATCATTTTACAGATTCATGGTAGGTTAACCAATGAGCAAAAAGAACTAATAGGGCAAAAAGATAATAATGCCCCACCAGTTTTGAAAATTTATTGGCAGAACGGCAAAATAAGGGTAAAGACGAAAAAGCTAAAATTTGCTGATGTTAATTCAGTTGGAATATTACATGAAGAAGCTTGGACAGATGATGAAGGATTTAATTTTGAACAAGAGGTAGGCTTTGGAAAGTTTCAAATTGAAGTAAAAGTAACAGATGGTAAAATGGTAGTTTCATTGAATAATACTGAGTTTGCTGTTTATGATGATTTTAATATGAAGCGTTGGGGAGTATTTGAGAACTATTTTAAAGCAGGTAATTACTTTCAAAGTAGAGATGAAGGTTCTTTTGCTAAAGTTAGCTTCTATGATTTAGAAGTAAAACATTAATATGTATAAATGAAATTAAGGAATAGTCTAGTGATTACGAAGCATTTTGCAATTAGCTGTCTTTTCATGTCTTGGTTGTCACTTTGTTTTTTGAGTTGTGATAGTTCTTCAGATGAAATTGAAAGTGAAGTAGAGCAAGAGGTAATTGAAGAGGAAGAGATTATTGAGGATGAACAAGAAGTTGAAGAAGAAATAGAGGAAGTGAAAGTAGAAGGAGTGGACTATTTTTTGCCTAATATTGATTTGGAAAATTGGAAGGTGACATTGCCTATTGGTAGTCCAGATGAGGTAAATCCACCAGAAATAATAGATTATGCTACTGATGAAAGGTTATTGCCGTTCATGTATAATGATTCTACAGATGGCGCTTTGGTTTTTTATACATCACCTGGATCATCAACAGCAAACTCTTCTTATTCAAGAACGGAGTTGAGAGAGCAAATAGTTCCGGGTAGTAATAGTACAAATTGGACTTTTGCACAGGGCGGACGTATGAAAGGTACATTGTCTGTGCCTGAAATATCTGTAGATGATGGCGGAGATTTTCATAGAACATTGGTTATGCAAATTCATGGTAGATTAACTAATGAGCAAAGAGATTTAATAGGCGAGAATGATAATAATGCACCGCCGATGTTGAAGATATATTGGCAGAAAGAAAGGGTTAGGGTGCTTACTAAAAAGCTTAAGGATGTTAATGCCACTGACGAGGAAATACTACATACTGATGCTTGGGAGGATAATGAAAGTCATACATTTTCAGAAGTTGTAGGTAATGATAAGTTTACTTTAGAAGTTGTAGTTTCAGAAGGAAGAATGGAAATTGTATTGAATGATTCTGAATCTGTTGTCTATAACGACATTCATATTGAAAAATGGGGTGTATTTGAAAACTATTTTAAAGCTGGTAATTATTTACAGACCATAGAAAACAATGCATTTGCGTACGTAAAATATTATGAATTAGAGGTTGTGCATTAATCTTAAAAGAAAAATATACCTAGTATAACAAAGAAAGTTGTTTGAGTTAGATTTGTTGAAATGAATTTACTGGCCTGTTTTAGGCCAGTAAATTTTAAATTAAACTAGTAGTTGTTCATTGTATATTAATTTTGCAAATTAATAATGACTAAGAATTACTAACGATTTTCTCTTAAAGCAAGTTATAAATGAAATTAGAAATCCTCACAAGGAATGAGAGCAATGAAATACAGAATGAGATAATATTACAGCTCAGAGATTTAATGAATAATAAAAATCTAGAGCCAGGTGATAAATTACCTTCAGAAAGAACATTGTCAGAGAAATTTGGTGTAAGTAGAAGTAGTGTTCGTGAAGCGATTCAGAAACTGGAATTTTACGGAATCTTAGTTTCTAAGCCTCAGAGCGGTACATTCGTTGCTGAAATAGGTCAAGTGGCCATGAATGGAATGGTTAACGACATTCTAAGGTTAGATGAGCCCGATTTTAAATCATTGGTAGAAACTAGAATTTTGTTAGAGCTTAAAACTGTGCGTCTGGCAGCTAGAAGAAGAACTGATGATGATTTGGAGCTAATGAAAAATGCCTTGGATGCTTATAGGGAAAAAGTTGAAAATGGAGAAGATGCAGTTCAAGAAGATTTGTTGTTTCATTTAGCCATAGCCAAAGCTAGTGGTAATAGTACAATGAATACTTTTATGTTGATTATAACACCTGAAATTCTTACCAATTTTGAAAAGTACCATGTTTGCGATAAGAATATGGCGTTCAGAGGTATTCAGGAGCATCAAGATATTTTTGATGCCATCAAGGAGCAAAATCCTCAATTGGCCAAAGAGAAGATGAAAGTACATTTTAAGAATCTTTATCAATTCTGCTATAATATTTAGGGTTGAGGTTGATACCCATATTGAAATACTTTTATAAATAATCCAATTTTGATTTTGAATTAGGTCAAAATAACTACTAAAAGAAAAACATGCCTAAATCATCTATTTGGAAAAAGATTTTAGCTCTAGTTTTAGCCTTTGGGCCAGGAATTTTTGCGATTGGTTATACCATTGGTACTGGAAGTGTTACCTCTATGATCGTGGCAGGGAGTACTTATGGAATGCAACTTTTATGGGTGTTGTTATTAAGTTGTGTTTTTTCGGGTTTGCTAATGTATGCCTATGGAAATTTTGCATTGGTAACGGGTGAAACAGCATTGTTTGCTTTTAAAAAGCATTTGAAGTGGGGCAAACTTATTGCAATTCTTATAATCTTAGGTATCTCATTTGGTCAATGGAATTCGCTAATGGGTATTCTGGGTATTTCTGCGAATATAATTTATGAAATCTTTCTTATTTATTCTCCAGGATTGGTCAATGCCAAATATGAGACAGTTCTAGCAATAGCCATTGCCGTGATAATTGTGTTTTATGGTTTATTGCTGGTAGGTAAATACGCTTTTTTTGAGAAAATTCTTGTAATTTTCGTTACAATAATGGGGCTTTCTTTCATCATTTCTTTATTTATGGTATATCCATTACCATTGGAAGTGGTAAAAGGTTTGGTGCCAACAATTCCAAAAGTTGAAGGTGGTCAAATGATGGTGGCTGCATTTGTTGGTACAACAATGGCTGCGGCCACATTCTTGTCAAGGCCATTATTTGTAAAAGGAAAAGGATGGACCATTAAAAATAGAAATCAACAAAAAAAAGATGCAATAATAGCGGCTTCATTGGTTTTCTTTATTAGTGCCTCCGTTATGGCAGTGGCTTGTGGAGCTCTTTTTCATCAAGGGCAGCCGGTAACCAAAGTATTGGACATGGTAAATACGCTTGAGCCCGTTGCTGGTAAATTTGCATTAACATTATTCTTCTTTGGAACTTTAAGTGCAGGGCTATCTTCAATATTTCCATGTTTATTGATAGCGCCAATATTATTGGCAGATTATCAATCTGGGGAGTTGGATACAAATTCAAAACAATTTAGAGTCATTACCGCAATAGCTTGTTTGTTCGCTTTAATAGTGCCGGTATACGGAGCAAACCCTATAGAAATGCAAATACTTTCTCAAGTATTTAATGTTTTTGTATTGCCATTGGTTATCCTGGGAATTATTTTGCTGATTAATAGCAAAAAACTTATGGCGCAATATAAGGCAGGTTTGTTGCTAAACATTGGTCTTTTTGCTGCCTTATTCTTCTCTTGTGTAATTTCCTATAATGGTATAGTGGCGTTGCTTGGTTATTTTTAAAATAATAGCGGTCAATTAATTTAAATGCTTTCCAACATTTTATTATAAAATGGTATAGATGTATCTTTATCCCCTATTATTCAAATTATATGGGATATTAGCTCAGTTGGTTTAGAGCGCTGCCTTGACAGGGCAGAGGTCACCGGTTCGAATCCAGTATATCCCACTATATGTTGTCTAAGACTCTTTCCAGTGCCATGCCTCTAGAGCCTTTTATAAGTAGTGTAGATTTAGGTGAAATTGAATTTGTTTTTAGATAAGCGTTTAAATCAGCAAATGATTTCAATTTCAATGAATTTGTAGTAGTTTGATAAAAATTCTCGCCTACAAAAATTACTTTTTCAAAGTTTAATCTTTTTGTTAAATCAACAATTGATTGATGTTCTTCATGGGATGAATTTCCTAACTCGAACATATCTCCCAAAATTAAAATTTTATTCGGCTTTTCTAATGTATGGAAATTTTCAAGTGCCACTTTCATACTTGAGGGATTGGCATTATAAGCATCTAAAATAATATAGTGCCCCTTGGTGTTTATAATTTGTGACCTGTTGTTATCTGGTATATATTTTTCAATAGCATATTTTATTTTGGGTAGTTCTATATTAAAATATTTGCCAATAATGATCGCAGCGCAACAGTTAGTGAAATTATATGTGCCAATAAGGTTACTGTTTATTTCAACATCTTCTACCTTTAGGTTTACAAATGGTTGTGCTTTTATAAGTTCAATATTGAAATACTTTGCTTGCGTAGTGCTGAAGCCATATTTCTTGGTGAAACCTTCTAGTTTTTCTAATTGGATGGGGTCGTCTGCATTTAGAAATACGGACTTGTTACTGCTAATTAAATAATCATATAGTTCACTTTTCCCTTTTATAACTCCTTCTACGCCACCAAAACCTTCTAAATGTGCTTTTCCAAAGTTGGTTATATAACCAAAATCAGGTTCGGCAATTTTACAAAGAAATTCAATTTCATTAAGGTGGTTGGCACCCATTTCAACTATAGCAATTTCTGTATCTGGTTTAATGGTCAGTAGTGTTAATGGCACTCCAATATGGTTGTTTAGATTACCTTTAGTGGCTATCGTTCTGTATGAAGTGCTTAAAACAGCGTTTATTAATTCTTTTGTAGTTGTTTTTCCATTACTGCCGGTTAAACTAATTACCTGTGCTTTACACTTTTTTCTATGGTAGTTTGCTAGGTCCTGCAATGTTTTAAGAACATTATCAACTAGAATTGTTTTGTTGTTTACAACATATTTTTCTTCATCAATCACCACATAACTGGCTCCGCAATCAAGAGCCTTTTGTGTATAAGTATTGCCGTTGAAATTCTCTCCTTTCAGAGCAAAGAAAATATCATTTTCCTTAATCTTTCGAGTGTCTGTACTAATAGAAGGGTTTGCTAAAAAGATAGCGTGTAAGTCGTGAATTTTCATAAAATCGAAGATAAAAAAAAGCCCTTTAAGAAAAGGGCTTTTTTAATACGTTAGATAAAAATTATTTTGCTTTTTTACCTCTAACTGTTTTGTTTTTTGTTTTTGATTTAGAGCCAACTCTAGACATTGCACATCTAAATCCTATATAGTCCGTAGCCATATATTGTGGTAAATATCTTCTTTGTGCAGGGTCTAACCAGTATGCTCTATCTCTCCAAGATCCACCTTTGTAAACTCTTACTTCATCATTGATCAAAGTAGTTCTGTTGTTAGATGAATCATAACCTTTTATAAGATTACCTAAAGAATCTCTTTCAACTGAATGCTTAGGAGAGTTGTACATTTTTTTCTTGGAATCCTCTTCGTCTCCATCGTTGAATCTATCATAGAATCTAGAAGAACCTGGATCTCCATCTCTATATCCTCTGTTGTCACTTGATGAGAAATTAGTTCTTAAGTATGTTTCTTCTTCATCTACGGGAACCATTTTAATTTCTCCCGGTAAATTTACGGCTACTACTTTTCCGTTAGGTAATGTATCGTAGACGATTGAATCTCTTAAAATATTTACTTTACCATCTTCGCCAATGGCTGTTTTCATGTAAATATTACCTCTGTAGTAGTTAAAATCACTTACCTCATCATCAACTATTGGTCTATATACATCCGCTACCCACTCGGCAACGTTACCGGCCATATCGTATAAACCTAAATCGTTAGGCTTGTAAGACATTACTTCGGCAGTAATATCTGCTCCGTCATCGGACCAACCTGCAATTCCGCCGTAATCACCCTTTGCTTGCTTAAAGTTGGCTAATTGATCACCACGACCTACACGTTGTCCGTTTCTGGTGTAATCGCCTTCCCAAGGATATTTTTTTCTACCTCTGTAATTGTTATATTCTCTTTGTCCAACCTGTGCTTGCGCTGCATATTCCCATTCAGTTTCAGTTGGTAATCTATATTCGGGCATAATGATACCGCTGCTTCTCTTGGCAAAAGTTGAAACGCTATCCTTTTTCTTTTTACCTTGTAATGAATCAATTTGTCCATTATATACAGATTCAGGTCTATTTAAATATGCCTCAGTACTGAAAGTGCCTTGTACTTCACCTGTAGCTGCTTGATATTTGGCGTCTTCAGATAAGTAACCTTCTCTTTCTAGCATAACTTCGTTTACACGATCTGTTCTCCATTCGGCAAATTGTGTTGCTTGGATCCAGTTTACGCCAACTACAGGGTATTCTGCATATGCAGGGTGTCTCAAGTAATTATTGGTCATGGTTTCATTAAAACCTAATCTGTTTCTCCATACCAATGTATCTGGCAATGCACCTACGTAAATGTTAGTGTATTTAGGGTTTTCTGGTGGATATACGCTTTTTAAATAATCAAGGTATTCCAAATACATTACGTTGGTTACCTCTGTCTCGTCCATATAAAAAGACTGTACATGTTGTGAAGTCGGAGTATTGTTCCAATCATGCATTACGTCATCTTGAACCTTACCTTTGGTAAACGTTCCACCTTCAACGAATACTAATCCAGGAGCGGTTTCTTGCTCTTTAAAATCGGTATTATATTGAAAACCACCTTCCTTGGCATTTATTTTCCAACCTGTAGCTCTAGAGGTGTTTTTAGAAGAAGATGAAGATTTTGAACAGCTACTAGCTGTTAAGCCTCCTACTATAACCGTGCACGAGAGTACAACTTTTACTAAATGTTTTTTCATAATTAGGACTTGAGTTCAATTGTCATATTAAATAGTAGTTTGGTTCCTATTTCAATATGATACTGTAATTTCTTTTAATTTGTTTGTCACTTTCGCTCAATAGAACGGTGTTTTTATAAGATTATTTTATAATTAAAAATAATTTTGAAAATCTAAAAAATAACCGTTGGTAAAATTGGGCCTTCTTTAAAGGTTAAACGGTTAAATCAACCAAATAGTATGGTCCGGGATAAAACTTTTAGAATGTGATAATAAGGCTTGTAATCTAAATTCGGAAAAAAGCAATGACTCTTATATACAGGTCAAAAAATAAAATCTTATAAAAAACTTAATATTCATGCAAGATAACGGGAAAATGTGCGTTTACATGTAAAATATTAGAGTTGAAATTACAGTAAACGCTATATTTCAACTTTGAAAATTATAAAAGAACAATTCTAAGATGAGAAAAATTTCATTTGTTTTCTTTGTATTGATTATCGGTAAAATATTTGCCCAAGACGACCAACGTGTAATTACAACGGCGGTGCCATTTCTAACAATAGCGGCAGATGCTAGGTCTGCTGGTATGGGTGATATGGGTGTGGCAACATCTACAGATGCTTTTTCTCAACAATGGAATCCTGCTAAATTTGCATTTGCTGAGCGTAAGATGGGCATTGGTGTGAGTTATACACCATATTTGGAAAGTATTATCACTGATATCTCTTTGCTAAATGCGAGTTTTTATAATAAAATTAACGAGCAAAGTGCATTTGCGGTCAGTTTGCGATATTTTACTTTAGGTGAAATTGAGTTAAGACAGTTTGCCAATGATCCAGGTACTATTGCAAAACCAAATGAGTTGGCATTGGATGGGTCATACTCATTAAAGTTAAGTCCTACTTTTTCAATGGCAGTTGGTGGGCGATATATAAGGTCTAATTTGAAATTACCACAGAACGGTAGTGAAGATTCACAAGCCGCAGGTTCATTTGCGGTAGATGTAGCCGGTTACTTTAGGTCTAGAGAAATAGCCTATAATAATTTTGATGGTAGATGGAGAGGTGGCTTCAACCTTTCTAATATTGGTGGTAAAATTCAATATGATGAAGGTGGACAGGAAAACTTCTTGCCAAGTAAATTGAGTCTTGGTGGTGGTTTTGATTTCATTTTAGATCAAGATAACGTAATAGGTATTACAACGGAGTTTACTAAATTGTTGGTGCCAACACCTCAAGATTTCGATGGTGATGGTGATGTTGATGCGGCAGATAACGATATCTATCAAAATGAAAGTGGATTCAGTGGAATATTTAATTCTTTTACAGATGCGCCAGATGGTTTTGGTGAAGAGCTAAAGGAGTTTACTTGGGCATTAGGTGCTGAATATGTTTATCAGGATGCCTTTATGATTAGAACAGGTTACTTCAACGAGAGTGAGGAAAAAGGATCTAGAAAGTTCTTTACCTTAGGTGCAGGGTTCAAGTTTAAGGCTGCTCAGGTAGATCTCTCTTATTTGTTTTCAACGTCTCAGGTGCGTAATCCACTAGAAAACACACTACGTTTTTCTCTTACGTTTAATTTAGGGGAAGAGTATTATAATGATTAAAGTTCAAAAAGTTTAATAATAGAAAAAACCTGCTAATTTGCAGGTTTTTTTATGCGACATTCTCTCAGGTACAATTAATATATGTAGATTGATAAATAAAAAATATGATCAACCAGAAGAAGATAAGCTTTGATATCACCATATATGATTCATTTCATGAATTAAAGGCTGAAGACCAAAGTTTAATGACCGCAGCTATACAGGCAAGACAACGGGCTTATGCACCATACTCTAGTTTTAATGTAGGTGCTTCTATTTTATTGGATAATGGGGAGATTGTTGAAGGTAACAATCAAGAAAATGCTTCTTATCCATCAGGTTTATGTGCGGAAAGGGTGGCTATATTTTATGCAGGGGCCAATTATCCTGGTGTAAAAATTAAAGCGATCGCCATTACTGCGGCATCTTTAAATCATGAAGTTAATGAACCGGCAGCCCCATGTGGTAATTGTAGGCAAGCAATATCTGAATACGAATTTAAACAGGGCGAACCTATTAAAATACTGATGATGGGTGAGACAGGTAGTGTTATTGAATGTAGTTCTTTGGCAGATTTGTTGCCGTTAGGGTTCAATAGTACATTTCTCAATTAAAATGACATTATAAATATACACGTTATAAGCTTTATTTGTTAAGCTTGTAATTTCTTAATGGATTTGCTTCTTTAATTTTTATCGATTCATTTATATGTGTATTTTTGCTGTTCTTGGATACCTAGGTTGTACTGCCTCTGTTATCAATAAAGAAATTTAAACCTTTAGTTAAAATTGATGGAAAAAATCACCAAGGAAACGTATTTGAAATGGTATGAAGACATGCTGTTTTGGAGGAAATTTGAGGATAAATTGGCTGCTGTATACATTCAGCAGAAGGTAAGAGGGTTTTTGCATTTGTATAATGGGCAAGAGGCAGTTTTGGCTGGTGCACTACATGCAATGGATTTAACCAAAGACCGAATGATAACTGCGTATAGAAACCATGTTCAGCCAATTGGTATGGGTGTTGACCCTAAAAAAGTTATGGCAGAGCTATATGGTAAAGTGACCGGTACTTCAAAAGGTATGGGTGGTTCTATGCATATTTTTTCAAAAGAACATCGTTTTCATGGTGGGCATGGTATCGTTGGGGGTCAAATTCCATTAGGTGCAGGTATGGCTTTTGGTGATAAGTACGCTGGAAGAGATAACGTAACCCTTTGTTATATGGGTGATGGTGCTGTAAGACAAGGTTCGTTACATGAAACTTTTAATTTAGCAATGTTATGGCAATTACCCGTTGTTTTTATTTGTGAAAATAATGGCTACGCTATGGGTACTTCAGTGGCAAGAACATCGTTCTCTACCGAAATTTGGAAATTAGGTTTAGGTTATGAAATGCCTTGTGGACCTGTTGATGGTATGAACCCGGTTACGGTTGCGCAAGAAATGAGTAAGGCGATCGAAAGAGCACGTAGTGGTGGTGGACCAACTTTTCTTGAAATGAAAACATATAGATATAGAGGTCATTCTATGTCAGATGCACAACATTACAGAACCAAAGATGAGGTTGAAGAGTATAAAAAAATAGATCCAATTACTCAGGTGTTGGATATTATCAAAGAAAATAAATATGCGACCGACGCTGAAATTAAGGATATTGACAGAAAAGTGAAATCTTTGGTTAAGGAATGTGAGAAGTTCGCGGAAGAATCAGATTATCCACCAGTAAACCAATTATATGATATGGTTTACGAACAAGAGGATTTTCCATTTGTTCAACATAAAATATAATTAAATGGCAGTAGTAGTAAATATGCCCCGTTTGAGCGATACCATGGAAGAAGGTACCGTTGCAAAGTGGTTAAAAAGCGTTGGAGATAAAATAGAGGAAGGAGATATATTAGCCGAAATTGAAACTGATAAGGCAACAATGGAATTCGAGTCCTTCAATGAAGGTACTCTTTTGCATATCGGTATTCAAGAAGGAGATACAGCTCCGGTAGATAGCCTTTTAGCAATTATTGGGGATGAAGGTGAAGATATTTCTTCCTTGGTAAGTGGAGGAGGTGAGTCCTCTGAAGAATCATCAAGTGAGGAGTCGTCATCTGATGAGGCTTCTTCAAGTGATGAAGAAACTTCAGGAGGTGCTGAAATTCCAGAAGGGGTTGAGATTGTTAAAATGCCTCGATTGAGTGATACCATGGAAGAGGGTACCGTTGCTAGCTGGTTGAAGAAAGTTGGTGATGATGTTGAAGAAGGTGATATTCTTGCTGAAATAGAAACGGATAAGGCTACAATGGAATTTGAGTCTTTCTATAATGGTAAGTTATTGTATATAGGAATACAAGAAGGTGAATCTTCACCGGTAGATGCTGTTTTGGCAATAATTGGACCTGAAGGCACAGATGTTGACGCTGTATTAAATAGTAAAACCGGTGGAAGCAAAAAAAGTGCTCCTGCTCAAGATAAAAAAGAGGAGAAATCTTCAGGTGCATCAGAGAAGAAAGATGAGGTTAAACCTGCATCGGACGGAGCTCGGATTTTTGCATCTCCATTAGCTAAAAAGATAGCTGCTGATAAAGGAATTGATTTGTCAAATGTTTCCGGATCAGGAGATAATGGTAGAATAATAAAGAAAGATGTGGAGAATTATACTCCAAGTACATCTGCCGCTCCAGCGGCTACTGCCGGAGCTAAAGCTGAAAATGCAATTTCATCACAACCTGTATCAATGGCATTGCCTTCAGGAGAGGAAGGAACTGAAGAGGTTAAGAATTCTAACATGCGTAAGGCTATAGCTAAGGCATTAGGTAATTCAAAATTCAACGCTCCTCACTTCTATCTTACGATTGAGGTTGATATGGATAACGCTAAGGCATCAAGGGCGCAGATCAATAGTCTACCTGATACTAAAGTGTCATTTAATGATATGGTTTTGAAAGCCTGTGCAATGGCGCTGAAAAAGCATCCTCAAGTAAACACGTCATGGAACGGAGATACTACAAAGTATCATAAGCATATACATATGGGTGTTGCTGTAGCTGTTGATGAAGGTTTGGTTGTACCAGTAGTAAAGCATGCCGATTTGTTGGGCTTAACTCAAATAGGTAGTGCTGTGAAGGATTTAGCTGGTAAGGCTAGAAATAAGAAAATTGCACCTTCTGAAATGGAAGGAAGTACATTTACGGTTTCTAATCTAGGTATGTTCGGTATTCTTGAATTTACAAGTATTATCAATCAGCCAAATTCAGCTATTTTATCCGTAGGTGCTATAGTTGAAAAGCCAATAGTGAAAAATGGAGCAATAGTGGTAGGTAATACAATGAAGTTGACACTAGCTTGCGATCATAGAACGGTTGATGGTGCAGTTGGTGCTCAGTTTTTACAGACTTTGAAGTACTTTGTGGAAAACCCGGTTACTATGTTGGCATAGATAATTAATTTTATAAATAGAATAAGAAAAGCATCCTTTCATCGGGATGCTTTTTTTTATCTTTAGATTTTAAAAATAAGATGTTATGAGACATATAGTAATTGTATTTCTTGGTGGTCTGTTAGTAGCCTGTGGAGGTACAAAGGTGGATCAATCAACAGTTTTAAATCCCAATAATCCAAAAGGAGTCAAAGGTTCGGTTGTAAAGAACAAGGTGACAATGGCTGAGGGTTCCGTTATGAACGCTGTAGGTACAACCCCAAAAGATATTGAAGCGTTGATGACTTTTTTGACTTCAGATGATTTGCAAGGAAGAGATACTGGGAGTGATGGTATAACTAAGGCAGCTGATTTTATAGAGAATATATTCTCTAGGAATAATATTCAACCTTATTTTAATTCATATAAAGACACTTTAGAAAATTACAGTGATGGAACAGCGTATAATGTTGTGGGGTTTCTGCCAGGCAAAGATTCGGATTTAAAAAATGAGTATGTAATAATAGGTGCTCACTATGATCACATTGGGATAATTAGTGGAGATGATGGCGATACTATAGCTAATGGAGCAAATGATAACGCCTCTGGTACAGCTGCGGTAATGGAATTCGCAAAATATTTTGCTCAAACTAAAAATAATAAACGCAGTATTATTTTTGCATTGTTTTCTGCGGAAGAAAAGGGATTGTTGGGGTCTAAACATTTGGCAGACAAATTATTGAGCCAGAATATAGATTTATACGTTATGTTGAATTTTGAAATGATAGGTGTACCTATGGTGAATAAAGACCATAGTCTCTATTTAACTGGTTATGAATTGTCAAATCTTGCGGAAGTAAGTAATAAATATGCGCAAAAGAATTTGGTAGGTTTTTTGCCAAAGGCAAAAGAGTTTAATTTATTTAGACGTTCAGATAATGCACCGTTTCATGATAAATTTAACGTTCCTTCTCAAACCTTTAGTTCGTTCGACTTTACTAATTTTGGTGAATATCATAAAGTAGGAGACGAAGCCTCTTTAATGGATTACAACTTTATGTCCAATATGGTAAATGAAGTAAAGCCAATGTTGGAGGGTATTATTAATGCTCCTTTAAAAGAAGTAAAATATAACTAATGGATTATATAGTTGTAACGGGTACTAGTAGAGGAATTGGCTTTGAATTAAGTACATTATTGGCAGATGCAGGTTATGCGGTCTTGGCACTTTCAAGAAATGACAGTCCCATAAAGAATATTGGTCATAAACACATTACCGCATTTCCATTTGATGTTTCTTCGGCAAAAGACAGAGAAAAGGTTAATGAATATTTAAAGGCCAATAACGCAAAAGTTCTAGCTCTAATAAATAATGCTGGTAAATTGGTGAATAAACCTTTTATGGAAATTACCGAAGAAGAATTTAAATCGGTTTATGATGTCAATGTTTTTGGGGTAGCTTCAATGACAAAATTAATTGTGCCATTTATGGACAAAGATGGTCATGTGCTTACTATTAGTTCTATGGGAGGTGTTCAAGGTAGTGCAAAATTTCCTGGGCTATCTGCATATAGCTCTAGTAAAGGGGCTGTACTGACATTAACGGAATTGTTGGCCGAGGAATTTAAGGAAACCGGTCCCTCGTTCAATGCGTTGGCCTTAGGTGCCGTGCAAACGGAAATGTTAGAAGAGGCATTTCCAGGTTATCTAGCACCTGTGAGTGCAAAAGAAATGGCAGAGTATATAATGGATTTTGCCCTAAGAGGACAAAAAATGTACAACGGTAAAATTTTGCAAGTAAGCAATAGTACACCATAAAATGCAGCAAACCTTAGCTAAATATCTTCCAGAACTAGCGGTTAGTCCATGTTTTGAACTAATAAAGAATAGTCAGGTGCATTTAAAAATAGTAAATGAGCGCGTTACTAGGCATGGAGATTATAGACGGGGAAAAGACGGCAAACATCAGATTACCGTTAATGCGTCCTTAAATAAATATAGGTTTTTAATAACCTTAATTCATGAAATTGCACACTTAATGGCATTTGAGAAATATGGTAGAAATATTAAACCTCATGGTGTTGAATGGAAGAAAACATTTCAGTTTTTAATGCTTCCGTTTATTCGTCCAGAGGTATTTCCATCGCAACTGTTGCCCTTATTGGCAAATCATTTTAAAAATCCAAAAGCTAGCAGTAGTACAGATGCTCGTTTGTCAATAGCTTTAAAACAGTTTGATGAACAACAATCGGAAAAATCTTACGTTTACGAATTACCAATAGGGTGCGTTTTTCGCATATATAACGGAAAATTATTTAAGAAAGGAAATAAACGAACAAAGCGTTATGAATGTGTAGAAATATCTTCTGGAAGAATATTTTTATTTCAACCAAATGCTGAAGTGGAATTAATAAAAAGCTGACATGAATAAAAATTATTATGCCGTTTTAATGGCAGGCGGAGTAGGATCAAGATTTTGGCCAATTAGCACAAGTGATAATCCAAAGCAGTTCCACGATATGTTGGGTACAGGTGATACACTTATACAGAAGACATTTCAAAGACTTAATAAATTTGTGCCAACAGAAAATATACTCATTTTAACCAATGAGAGGTATAATGATTTAGTGCTAGAACAATTACCAATGGTAAAACAAGAACAAGTAGTTCTTGAACCGGCTATGAGAAATACTGCGCCATGTATACTATATGCTGCCTTAAAAATTCAGAAAATGAATGAAGATGCAGTTATGATCGTTGCGCCAAGTGATCATTGGATCGAAGATGAAGATGCATTTGCAAAAGATGTAACAGCTTGTTTTAAAAAATGTGAAACTGAAGACGTTTTGTGTACGTTAGGTATTAAACCATCCTTTCCAAATACCGGATTTGGTTATATAGAATACAATAAAGAAGATACGGCTCCGATAAAAAAGGTAAATCAGTTTAGGGAAAAACCAGACTATGAAACGGCAAAAGATTTTTTAGCTCAAGGAAATTTTTTGTGGAATGCCGGTATATTTATGTGGAGTGCAAAAACAATAGTGAATGCATTTCAGAATTTTCAGCCAAAACAATACGCTTTATTCAGAGATGGGTTAGTGTGTTATAATACGGAAGACGAGAAGAAGTTCATATCTGAAAACTACCCAAAAGCGGAGAATATTTCTATTGATTATGCAATTTTAGAAAACTCAAATGCTATTTATGTTAAAGAAGCTACTTTTGACTGGAATGATTTAGGTACTTGGGGTTCTTTGTATGATAAATTAGATAAGGAAGAAAATAATAACGCCGTTGTGAATGCAAAAGTTTTGGTGCAAGATGCAAGTGGTAATATGATCCGATCTAAGGCTGGTAAAGTTGTTGTCGTGGATGGCTTAAATGATTATATCATTGTTGATAAAGATGAAGTACTTTTGATCTATCCGAAAACAAAAGAACAGGACATTAAACAGGTTTTAAACAAGGTAAAAGATACCTTTGGTGACGAATTCGCTTAAATATGGAGAACAATCTTAATCAAGACAATATTACCCCCACTAGTAATGAAGGTGGAGGTAGTGAAGAAGTAAAAAAAGATTTTCAAGGTCTTTTAGGTAGTGTAAAAAAGTTTCTTTCTGAGTTATTGGATATTAGAACCAATACGGACCAGCAGGCAACTAAAGAAGCTATAATTGCCGATATACCTTTTAAGGGCCATACTTCTTGGATTTTGATTTGTTCAATATTTATAGCATCTATAGGATTAAACGCGAATTCTACAGCTGTTGTAATCGGTGCCATGTTAATATCTCCATTAATGGGACCTATTCTAGGAATAGGTATGTCAGTTGCAATCAACGATATTGATACTTTAAAAAGGTCGCTTAAGAATTTTGCCGTAATGGTAGTTTTGAGCGTTATTACCGCTTATTTATTTTATCGCTTTTTTCCGCTTAGAGATGAGTCTTCTGAGCTGTTGGCAAGGACCGAACCAGATATTAGAGATGTATTGATAGCCTTTTTTGGTGGTTTGGCATTGGTAATAGCCCGTGCTAAAAAGGGGACTATAGCCAGTGTTATTTTTGGGGTTGCGATTGCTACTGCATTAATGCCGCCTTTGTGTACCGTTGGTTTTGGACTGGCCATTGGTAATTGGGGTTATGCATCTGGTGCAATGTATCTCTTTATTATAAACACTATTTTTATTGCGCTAGCGACTTTCTTGGTTATTAAATTGTTGCGTTTTCCAATGGTGCGCTATGTGAATTCACAACGAAGAAAATTAATTGGAAGATTAGCCTCGTTGTTGGCGGTATTGGTCATGATACCAGCTGGATTTACGTTTTACAATGTATTTAAAAAGTCTCTTTTCAACAGGGATGCTGAAGCTTTTATAACTGAAAAAATTGAGCCTTATCAGTTTGCAGGTGAGGGTAAATTTTTAAAAGATTTTAGTGAGGTGGTTTATAATGACGAGGGGAAATCTAAAATAGAATTGTTCTTTATGGGCAATGATGGTATCCCTGATAATGTTATTGCAACATGGCGTACCCAAATGGCGGAATATAAACAATTAAGTGAGACTGAGCTTGCTGTGGTGCAGGGTTCAAGGAGTGAAGAAGCTACTCAGTTAAAATATGTAAACGAGTTATATGAATCTCAGAAAAGTATTTTAACCAGCAAGGATGAGAAAATACAGCTTTTAGAAAATGAGCTCATGCGTTTAAATCAAATTTCATCTAATCAAATTCCTTTTAATGAAATAAGTCTTGAGGCAAAAACCAATTATGAGAATTTAGATCGTATAGGGTATGCTTATTTGATTTCAACAGATTTTACTAAGACTGATAGTATACCATTGTTTGAGGTCACTTGGAAAAAAGAAGCCAAAAGGGCAGAAACGGTTAAAGACATGAACAAGCTTCAAGAATGGTTAAGACTGCGTTTAAATAATAAGAAGATTCAAATAAAGGAAATGCCTAAAGATTAATTTTGCTCTTGAATATACATTTGGCGTACTTTCTTGAAGAGATCTGATGAATACACAAAATTGGTGACAGCTTCGTTATCGGTTTTAAAGATTTCGTTTTTGGTGCCTTCCCATTCCAACAGCCCGTCTTTTAAGAAAATAATTTTCTCGCCAATTTGCATCACTGAGTTCATGTCATGAGTGTTAATGACCGTGGTGATATTATATTCTTCAGTAATTTCTTTGATCAAGTTGTCTATAAGAATTGCCGTCTTGGGGTCTAACCCAGAGTTGGGTTCATCGCAAAAAAGATATTTTGGATTCATGACAATAGCACGAGCAATGGCAACACGTTTTTGCATACCTCCAGATATCTCAGAGGGAAATTTATGGTGGGCATCAACAAGGTTTACCCTTTTTAAAACAGTGTCTACACGTTCTTGCATTTCAGCTTTTGATTGTTTGGTAAACATTTCTAGTGGAAACATTACGTTGCCTTCAACCGTCATGCTGTCAAATAAGGCGCTTCCTTGAAATACCATGCCCATTTCTTGTCGTAAATCTCGCTTTTCGTCGTCAGAATGCTCAGAATACAACTTGCCATCATATGCTATACCACCCTTTTCAGGTTCAAATAGCCCCAATAGGCATTTTAGAAAAACAGTTTTACCAGATCCACTTTGACCAATGATCAAATTAGTTTTTCCTTTTTCAAAGGTGGTGGAAATCCCTTTTAGGATATGAGCTTCGCCAAAAGATTTATGTATGTCTCGTACGTCTATCATTATCCTAGTAAAAGTTGGGTTAAAATATAATTAAGTATAATTATAACAACACTGGTCCACACGAACGAGGTTGTACTTGCTTTACCTACCTCCAATGCACCACCCTTCATGTAAAACCCATGAAATGAAGGTACTGTTGCAATTACAAAAGCAAAAATTAAGGTTTTTACAAATGCATAAGCAATATGAAAAGGAACAAAATCAGATTGTAAACCTGTAATGAAATCCTCACTAGTAAGAAATCCGCCAAAAACACCGGCCATCCATCCTCCAAAAATTCCTACATACATAGAAATAGCAATCGCAAAGGGGTAGAACAACATGGCTATAATTTTAGGAAATACCAAGTAGTTCAATGAGTTAACACCCATAACCTCCAAAGCATCTATTTGTTCTGTAACCCTCATAGTACCTATGCTAGAGGTAATGTAAGATCCTACCTTACCTGCCATAATTATAGATACAAAAGTTGGGGCAAATTCTAATATTACCGATTGTCTGGTGGCAAAACCAATTAAATTTCTGGGTATTAACGGGTTTGTTAAGTTAAGTGCTGTTTGTATGGCAACAACGGCACCTATAAAAAAGGAGATAAATATGATAATACCCAATGAACTAAAGATAAGTTCATCTATTTCTTTAAATATAAGGGACTTCATTATTCTCCATTTTGTAGGTTTTTTAAAAACCTCACGGATCATAATGGCATAGCTTCCTACAGATGCTAAATAGTTCATTTATTAAAAATAAAAATCTTACTGTAAAAATAACAATAATGCACCTGATTTAACCTGCGATTAATCTTTAAAGGTGTAAATTATTTACTTTTGCGCTTCAATCTTATACGTATGAAAATGAAAAGATATTTTATTGCTTCGTTGTTTATTGGAACATTGTTGGCAGCCAGTGGTTTAACTGCCCAAAAGAAAAATAAGAACAATGTAAGTGATGAATTGCTGAGGTCAAAACCTAAATTGGTTGTAGGTATCGTAGTTGACCAAATGAGATATGATTATTTAACCCGTTTTTATGATCAATATGGACAAGACGGATTTAAAAGATTAGTTGAACAGGGTTTTAACTGTAAAAACAATCATTTTAATTATGCGCCAACCAGTACCGGACCGGGTCATACTTCAGTATATACCGGTACAACTCCTTCTGTACACGGTATAATAGGCAATAACTGGTATGATAAGCAATTAGATGCAAGTGTATATTGTGCTAGTGATGATACCTATGCTTCTGTAGGTACTAGTTCAGATGCGGGTAAAATGTCTCCACATAGAATGTCCGTAACAACTATTACGGATGAGCTTAGATTGCATACACAAATGCAAGGAAAGACCATAGCAATTGCCTTGAAGGATAGAGGTGCCGTATTACCTGGCGGGCATACTGCCAATGCGGCATATTGGTTTCATGGCGGAGATGAAGGTAAGTGGGTTACGAGCTCGTATTATATGAGTCAATTACCAAAATGGGTGAACGATTTTAATACCTCTGGTACCGCTCAATCGTATAAAAGAGAATGGAATACTCTTAGAGATATTAAAGGATACAGAGAAAGCGGAATTGATAATAATCTTTTTGAAGGAAAATTTGAAGGTGAAACCTCTACTTCTTTCCCTCACAAACCTGTTGAGCTTTTAGATAAAACCAAAAATTTTGATATAATAAAAGCAACCCCGTTTGGTAATTCTTTGACCGCAGATTTTGTAATAGAAGCACTGCAACAGGAAAACTTGGGTAAAGACAATATTACCGATTTTTTGGCAGTAAGCTTTTCAAGTACAGACTATGTGGGGCATATGTTTGGGGTTAATTCTAAGGAAATTGAAGATACTTATTTAAGATTAGATGAAGATTTAGCTAGGCTGTTCAAGGCATTGGATAAAAATGTTGGCGAAGGAGAATATACTTTGTTTCTTACGGCAGATCATGGAGCTGTTGAAGTGCCTACCTATTTAAAAAGCGAAAAAATACCATCTGGTTATGTTGATACGGCTGCAAATAAAAAGAGATTGAAAGAGTTTTTGCAATATAAATATGGTACGGAAGATATTATTAAAAATTACTCTAATGATCAAATATTCTTAGATCATAAAATTGTAAAAAACTTAGATTTGAGTTTGGCAGAAGTGCAAATCGAAATAGCACAAGAGGTTTTGGAATATGATGCAATTGATAGGGTGTATACCGCAAATCAAATGTGGAGTAATGATTATACATCTGGTATACCTTATATTTTACAAAATGGATATAATCAAAAAAGATCTGGTGATGTATTGATCGTTTTAAAGCCAGGGTATATTTCCTATAGCACTACAGGGTCTACTCATGGGTCTCCTCAAATATATGACACACATGCCCCATTATTATTTTATGGAAAAGGTATACAGCCAGGTTCAACCGTAATTAGAACTGAAATACCGGATATTGCACCAACTATATCGGCGCTATTGGGTATTTCTTTTCCGAACGGTACTACAGGTAAACCTATAACCGAGGTATTAAAATAATATGGATGACAGGCCTATAGGTATTTTTGATTCGGGTATTGGTGGTACGTCCATATGGGGTGAAATTCAAGAATTAATGCCATATGAAAATTGTATTTACTTGGCCGATAGTAAATATGCTCCTTATGGAGAAAAATCTCAGCAACGTATTCTAGAGCTGAGTATTAAGAATACCGAATATTTATTGAATCAAAATTGTAAATTAATAGTCGTTGCCTGTAATACGGCAACGACTAATGCAATTAGCTATTTAAGGACCAATTATAACCTACCTTTTATTGGTATAGAGCCTGCTATAAAACCAGCGGCTATCAATACCAAATCCAAAATTATCGGAATCTTGGCAACAAAGGGTACATTGTCCAGTAGTTTGTTTCATAGCACTACCAAAAATCATGCTGCAGGAATTACCGTACTAGAACAACGTGGTACCGGTCTAGTGGAAATGATAGAGAATGGTCAGTTAAGAAGTAAAGAACTTTATCAACTCTTAGAAAGTTACATAAAGCCTATGCTTGATCAAGGTATGGATTATCTTGTTTTAGGTTGCACCCATTACCCATATCTTATTCCACTTTTGAAAAAAATGTTGCCAGAGCATGTCACAATTATAGATTCTGGAGAAGCTGTGGCCAGACAGACCAAAATCGTATTGGAAAAGAACGGTTTGTTGTCGAATGCCACTAAATTGGGTTCCCATCAATTTTATACTAATGGAGATGAAACAGTACTGTCTTCAATAATAGAAAGTACAACAGTTAAATACACTGTTCAATCTAAAGATTTTTAAGTACGTTGTCTTTTTTTACATATGTCAAATAGGTAAAAGAAAGTTTGTGTTTTTCGTCTGCCGGATGGAACTCTTGCGTGGTTAGCATCCAATAGTTTTCATCAACTTCAGGGAAATACGTATCTGCATCTTCAAAAACACCATGTACACGTGTAAGCTCTATCTTGTCTGATTTCTTTTCGCCTTGCTTATAAATTTCACCACCGCCAATAATGAATGCAATTTCATTTTTTACGAGATCAATAGCTTCATCCAAGGAATGGACTACTATACATTCATCATAATCAGTAGTGTAATTTTTATCTCTTGTGATGATTATATGGGTTCTGTTTGGTAGTGGTTTAGGAAAACTTTCAAACGTTTTTCTTCCCATAATAATTTTATGTCCGGTGGTTAGTTTTTTAAAACGTTTAAAGTCATCTGGTAAATGCCAAAGCAGATCGTTGTCTTTGCCCAAGGCATTATTTTCCGCTGCTGCGGCAATCATTATAAGTGTTTTCAAAGCAGTTTTTTTTTAGGTTCAATTTCTAAGGCTTCAGGTAATGGCAATTCTTCTTCAATTTCTTTTTGCAATTTAGAAATTCGCTGTTTTTGTTTTTCCACTAATTTTTCGCGCTGCGATCGTTCCCAGTTCTGGCCCATGAACTTATTGGTGATAAAGACATTGAAAACATGCAAAACAAATAGAAATCCCCAAAAGGTAATTGCCCAAACAAACCAATTGTATTCTTGCCCGTATTTTAAGATTTTATTGATCAGTACCAAAAAGACACTGCCTACAAGAAAGATTACAAAATGAGTATAGAGTCGTTTTTTTTGTCGTACTCTTTTTTGAGCATTCTCTAACAATTCATGTTGCTCTATGTCTAATTTGGAGGTGTTTTTATTCTTGGAAAACATACTCTTGCTATCTTTGATATAAAGATACACGAATTGTATTATACGCTATAACCTATGGATAAATTTAGAAAAGAATTCCCTGTGCTAAGAAAAGGAATTTACGCAAATACCGCTGTGTACGGTCCATTGTATGATTCGTTATTGGATTGGCGTCAAGAGCATGATTTAGATTTTTTACTTTCCGGTAGTGATATGCGAGGAGAGGCGCTAAAGGTAATATCGGACACGCGTTCTGCGGTAAGTACGTTTTTTAATTGCAAAAGAGAAAACGTAGCATTGGTCAATAATTTTTCTTCTGGACTAAATGTTCTGTTAGAAGGTTTAGATGTTAAAAAGAAAATATTACTTGTAGAAGATGATTACCCTTCATTGAACTGGAGTTTTGAAAAAAGAGGGTATGATATTGAGTATGTAAAACTCTCCGAACATATAGAAGAGGAGATTCAGGAAAAAATAGAAAACAACAAGATAGATGTCTTGGCCTTGAGCCTTGTACAATGGTTAGATGGGGTTTCAATTGACCTCGAGTTTCTGAAAAAAATAAAAATACTGTATCCTCATGTACTTATTATAGCAGATGGAACCCAGTTCTGTGGTAGTACCAATTTTGATTTTAACAACTCTGGTATAGATGTGTTGGGGGCTAGCGCATACAAATGGTTATTGGCAGGCTATGGTAATGGATTTATGCTTTTTTCTGATCAAGTTGAAAATGAATTTGATTTGAATACTATTGGATTTAATGCTGCTGATGGAAATTTTGATAAGAAGAATTCAATTCGGTTTGCAAAACAGTTTGAACCTGGTCACCTTTCATCCATGAATTTTGGAAGTTTAAAATTCTCCATTGATTTTTTTGAAAGAATTGGTATGGAAAGGATAGCGGAGCATAACGGTAATTTGTCGTTAATGGCGAAAACCGAATTTAAAAAATTAGGGCTTTTGACCGATAGGGTTGTAAACAGAAAAAGCCATAGCACTATATTTAATATTAAGGCTAATGATGCGATGTATCAAAAATTATTGGAGAACGATGTCTTTTGTGCTCAGCGAGGTGATGGTGTTAGGTTAAGTTTTCATTTTTATAATACTGAATCAGAAATAGATGCCATTGTAAAAATCTTGAAAACAGGCAGATAGCTTTCGTGATTAAGTAATTTTGTAGGATAAAATTTCATTGTCCATCTATAAAGGATTTAAATTTTGAGAATTTGATAAAAATGTCTTATCCGTTGTAAATGAGTGTTTTAATATGCTAATTTTGCCTAAAATATTAAATTCTGTATCATGGCAATTGCAAAGAAGTATTTAAAAACTAAGCCAGTATGTAAGGTTACTTTTACAGTATCTCCAGAAGATGCAAAAAAGGTGGCTGTAGTAGGTGATTTCAATAATTGGAATGCAAAAAAGAGTGAATTAAAGAAACAAAAGAATGGTTCTTTTAAAGGTACTTTTGATTTACCTAAAGAGAACTCTTTTGAATTTAAGTACCTTGTTGATGGCGAGTACATAAACGATGCGCAGGCAGATCGTTACCAATGGAATGATTATGCTGGTTCTGAAAATGCAGTTTTAGAGTTGTAGAATAATAGCGAGTATACAATATAAGAGCCCTTCAATTTTTGAAGGGCTCTATTGTTTATATATTTAGATTGATGCTAAGCTATTTTAAAGATACAATTTTTGTAACTATGGGTTTTGGATTGGAAAGCTGTGGTTAACTGTAATCCAGATTCTTTGGCTAGCCAGTCAATAATTTGGTCATCATATTTTTGGGAAATTTCTGTGTGTATGGTTTCCCATTGTTTAAAATGAACTGTAAGATCCAAAGATTCAATTCTCACGGTTTGCTCAATTTTAGACACCAAAAAGCTTTTTGCGGTTCCGGTTTCGGGGTCGTAAACTTCCCAATGTAAAAACTGTTCTAAATCAAAATTGCCTTCGAGCTCACTATTGATTCTTGCAAGTATATTTTTATTGAATGCAGCGGTAACTCCTTCTTGGTCATTGTAGGCATCTAAAATGGTCTGTGGATTCTTTTTTTGGTCAAAACCCATTAAAAGTAGATCGTTAGGCTGCATGAGTTGCTGAATTTTTTCCATAAACCCAACGGCTTGGTCATGCATAAGATTGCCAATATTTGAGCCGAGAAATAGAATGACCTTTCTGTTTTTTCTAGTATTTATCTCTTTCAGTGCTTCAAAATAAGTTCCTTGAAAAGGCTGTACGTTAACTTCTGGCAATTCTATTTTGCAGGAGTCATGTAGTTGATTTAAGGCGTTGTTGCTTATATCTGTAGGCACGTAGGTAAAATCTATTTTTTTATCACTGAATTCTTTTAAAAGAATTTTTGTTTTTTTACCATCACCAGCCCCTAACTCTATTAGGTCAAAGGTGCCAGAACCGGAAAATAGTGCTGTAATTTCGTGTTTGTTTTGTTCAAGAATCTCATATTCGCAATTGGTCAAGTAATAGGTTGGCATTGCCATGATATCCTGAAAAAGCTTATCTCCTTTTTTGTCATAAATATATTTTGACGATAGGTGTTTAGGGTAATCGGTTAAACCGGAATACACCTCTTTTTCGAATTCAGTTGTAACGGTTGGTGCTATGTTAGTGTCTTGCATAATTAGTATGTCGTAATTATTTGGCTAACCTTATACCGGTGAACTGCCATTTTAAATCTGTTTGAAAAAAATTTCGATATGTATGTCTTGCATGTTTATTGGGTGTAGCTACGGAACTACCTCTAAGCACTTTTTGGTTTACCATGAATTTGCCGTTGTATTCGCCTAAAGCACCGTCTACTTTTTTGTAATTAGGGTAGGGTAGGTATGCACTTTCTGTCCATTCCCAGCGTTGTCCCCATTTGAACAAATGTTGTGCGGCTTCCCATTCAAATTCTGTAGGTAGACGGCATCCTTTAAATTGCGCAAAGGCAAATGCTTCGAAATAAGAAATGTGGGTAACAGGAGCTTGTAAATCAACTTCGGTTAATCCGATAAGACTATAATAGTGCCATTTTCCATCAATTTCATGCCAATATAAGGGTGAGTTTACATTGTTTTGTTGCACCCAGTCCCATCCAGCTGCATGCCACAGGTCAAAACGTTTATAGCCATCTTCTTTTATAAAATCAATATATTCTGCATTGGTAACTAGTCTGTTAGAGATTTGATAGTCATGTAGGTATACTTTGTGTCTTCCTAATTCATTATCAAAACAAAAATCTGTGGAATTATGACCTATTTCATAAATACCTTCCTTCATATGAAGCCAACGTTGTTCATCTTTATCAGCAGTGTATTCTATGAATGTGTCTGAATATTTAGGTAATAAGGGATTGTTTCCTAAAATGTATTTTATATCTGTAAGTAATAATTCTTGATGCTGTTTTTCATGATGAATTCCAATTTCAAGAACTTCTAACAATGTTCCGTTTGTGTCCAATTCTAGCAATTTTATCATTGCCTTGGTAACATAATCTCTATATTCATACACCTTTTTAACGGAAGGTCTAGATAAATTACCACGATCAGCACGTACAACGCGTTTGCCTACGGTTTCGTAATAACTATTGAATACGAACGAAAAATCTTCATCGAATATTTGATACGAAGGATTATAAGATTTTAGTATAAATTCTTCAAAAAACCAAGTGGTGTGGCCTAGGTGCCATTTTGGGGGAGAAACGTCAATTATGGGTTGCACCACATAATCTTCAATTTCTAGGGGCTTACAAATAGCCTCGGTGTGCTCTCTAGTTTCTATAAAGAAATCTAAGAACGTATCAGTGCTGACCATGAAAACAATTTTATTGTAAGTTAAATAAAATTGCTCAATGGGTTTTGACCTGATAAATTAAGAAATTGATACTAAACAGCTACTATCCCTTTTATATGCGGATGCGGGTTATATTCTTCTAATGAAAAATCTTCGAATTTAAAATCGAAAATATCTTTAACATCAGGGTTTATTTTCATTTTCGGTAAGGGTCTAGGGTCTCTGCTTAATTGTAGTTCAACCTGCTCCATATGATTATTGTAGATATGGGCATCACCGAAAGTGTGTATAAAATCGCCCGCTTCGTATCCACAAACCTGTGCCATCATCATGGTGAACAATGCGTAGGAGGCAATGTTAAAAGGTACACCCAAGAATATATCTGCACTACGTTGGTATAATTGACATGAAAGTTTGCCATCTGCAACGTAAAATTGAAAGAAGGCATGGCATGGTGGTAATGCTGCTTTACCGTTAGCTACATTTTCAGAAAAAGATTTAGAAGTATCTGGCAGTACGCTTGGGTTCCATGCAGAAACTAACATTCTTCTGCTGTTGGGGTTTGTTTTTAAGGAATGTACAACTTCTTTGATCTGATCAATTTCATCATTGTTCCAATTGCGCCATTGATGACCGTATACAGGTCCAAGATCACCGTTTTCATCTGCCCATTCGTTCCAAATACGAACGCCGTTTTCTTGTAAATATTTAATATTGGTATCACCTTTTAAAAACCACAATAGTTCATGTACAATTGATTTTAAATGCAGTTTTTTGGTGGTCACCATTGGGAAACCTTCGCTGAGGTCAAAACGCATTTGATATCCAAAAACACTTTTAGTTCCGGTTCCTGTACGGTCACCTTTTTGGTTTCCTTCTTTAAGAACATGTTTTAAAAGGTCGTGATACTGTTTCATAGCAATAGAATTAAATATAATGCCGAATATATGTATAGGCGGAATACAAAAATACTATTTAGATGAATTTTTGAAGTGAGAATAAAGTACGGGTTATAAAATCTTATTAACTAAAATTATTATGGCAAGATCGCTTATCCTAAAATCATGCCCGCAATTGTGGCAGAAAGTAAAGAAGCCAATGATCCGCCCAAAACAGCTTTCATTCCAAATTCAGATAGAGTCTTTCTTTGCCCTGGTGCTAAGGATCCAATACCACCGATTTGAATACCTATTGATGCAAAATTTGCAAAACCACATAACATATACGTAGCCATTATTACAGACTTGTTATACGTTAAATTGGCACCTGTGGTAATATCTTTTAATTCTGCTAATTGAATGTAGCCTACAAATTCACTTGCTACCAACTTTATGCCCAGTAACTGCCCCATTAGCATAATATCCTCATTGGCAACACCTATGAGCCACATTAAAGGAGCGAAAATAGTACCAAGTATAGCTTCTAGTGAAAACTTTGAATATGAGGTGTTATCAGCAATCCAACCATTAAGATTGGTCAAGTCCCCAGTCCATTCCAATATACCGTTGACCATGGCGATAATAGCAACAAATACCAAAAGCATGGCGCCTACATTCACAGCAAGTTTTAAGCCTTCTGTTGTACCGTTAGCAATAGCATCAAGAACATTGGCACCAATTTTTTCCGAAGAAACGTGTACATCGCTGTTAACTTCTTCGGTTTGAGGATATAACATTTTGGAGATAACAATAGCGCCAGGGGCTGCCATAACGGATGCTGCCAACAAATGTTTGGCAAAAACTAATTGTAATATTTCGTCTTCGCCACCTAAAAAACCTATGTATGCTGCCAATACTGCACCGGCAACTGTAGCCATGCCACCGATCATAACCAGTAGAATTTCTGAACGTGTCATCTTTTCTAAATAGGCCTTTATTAGAAGTGGGGCTTCGGTTTGACCAAGAAAAATATTTCCTGCGACCGAAAGACTTTCCGGTCCAGATATGCCCAATGTTTTTGAAAGTGCCCAAGCAAGCCACTTTACCACTTTTTGTATCAGTCCTAAGTAGAACAATAGCGATGTTAATGCAGAGAAAAATATAATTGTTGGTAATACTTGAAAAGCAAAAATATATCCAAAAGTACCAGTGTCTACTACAAGCCCCTCAAAAAGAAACTTGCTGCCGGCACGTGTAAATTCTAAAATACTCACAAAAATTTTACCAATTTGTTCAAAAACTAACTGTACAAAAGGCACTTTTAAAACTCCAATAGCAATGACCAATTGTAATACCAGACCAATACCTACCGTTTTCCAATTAATGGCCTTTCTGTTTGAACTGAATAAAAAAGCTAATAGTAAAAGAACCAGCATACCTAAAATGCCTCTTCCGAGACTGTTGAGACTAAACCCTTCGTTGATTTCCATGTCCATTACATTGTTAGCGGAAACGTCTTCAACCAAAGTAGTATCGGTTGCGTTTTCTACTGGTATGGTTACGTCTACGTCTTGAGCAAATGTAATTGTGGTAAGAATTAGTGCAAAAAATAGCAGCCATTTGCCCTTTTTCATAAACTATAATTTAATGTTTAATTGCGTTTAGAGATTTCATCTCTCAGTTTTGCCGCTTTTTCGTAGTCTTCGTTGGTGACCGCCTTTTTTAATTCAGCCTCAAGTTCTTCAATGGTTAGTTCAGTGTAGCCATCGGTAGCACCAGAATCTATCTCAACCGTTTCACCTTCCTGTAGTATTTCATCTACCATAATGCTGTCGTCACTTTCTTTCTGGTCTTTCTCTTTAGAGGAAAACTTCAAGAATATACCTGCCTTGTCCAAAATGGTTTTATAGGTGAAAATCGGGGCGTTAAAGCGTAGTGCCAAGGCAATGGCATCACTGGTTCTTGCATCAATAATTTCTTCTATACCATCTCTTTCGCAAATTATGCTAGAATAGAATACCCCATCTACCAATTTATGGATAATGACTTGTTTGATTACGATATCAAACCTATCTGAAAAGTTTTTAAACAAGTCGTGTGTAAGCGGTCTTGGGGGTTTTATTTCTTTCTCTAGGGCTATGGCTATAGACTGTGCTTCAAAAGCACCAATAACAATTGGTAACTTTCTGTCACCCTCAACCTCGTTCAAAATAAGTGCGTATGCACCATTTTGAGTTTGACTGTAAGAGATTCCTTTTATTTTTAATCGTACTAGACTCATAGATTTTAAACTAAAAAAGGCTGTTCGAATACTTGGGCTCCAATTATCCGAACAGCCCTTTAAGGGGCACAAAATAACAAAAATTTAGCCGTTTTGTGCTTTAAAATCCTTTAATTTTTCAATCAATTGAGGAACTACTTCAAAGGCATCTCCAACAATTCCATAATCTGCAGCTTTAAAGAAAGGAGCTTCAGGGTCGTTGTTGATGACAACTTTGGTTTTAGAGGCACTTACACCGGCTAAATGTTGAATGGCTCCGGATATACCAATGGCAATGTACAAGTTACTGGCAACCGGCTTTCCTGTTTGTCCAACGTGTTCACCATGAGGTCTCCAGCCAAGATCTGAAACAGGTTTGGAGCAAGCTGTAGCGGCGCCTAGTACATCTGCCAATTCTTCTATCATTCCCCAGTTTTCCGGTCCTTTAAGACCTCTACCTGCAGAAACTACGATATCGGCATCGGCAATGGTTGCTTTACCAACAACCTTATCTACTTCAATGGATTTTGTGTCATTGGTAATGCCATCGGTAGCGGCGCTAAATTCTTCGACCGAAACATCTGTACTGTTTTCGTGAGCGCCAAACGCATTATTTGATACACCAACAATTTTAATATCGGTATCTATTTGTGTGTGTGCAAAGCCTTTATTACTGAAAGCAGTTCTTTTGACCATAAATGGTGAAGTGCTTTCTGGAGCTTGAACTACATTAGGTGCGTAGCCTGCAGATAATTTAGCGGACAATAGTGGCGCTAAATACTTGGTATCTGTGCTAGAACTTAAGATGACCACTTTGGCATCTGTACTTTTTACGGCTTCGGCTATGGTTGTTGCGTAAGCGCCTGCGTTAAATGTTGCAAGAGCCTCGTCTTTCACGTTCAACACCTTGGAAACCCCGTAGTTTCCTAAACTATCGTTTTCTTCGCTGTTGAATGATATTGCCGTGACGGTAGTGCCCATCATTTTGGCAACTTCAGCGGCGTAAGAAGCTACTTCGAACGCATTCTTCTTAAATTTTCCTTTTTCTGATTCTGTATATACTAAAACTGACATCTTTTCTTTTGTTTTTAATGTTTACCTAATAAAAAGGTGATTAAATGACTTTTGCTTCATTGTGCAATAAATCAACCAATTGATCTACACTATCGGCTAGTTTAACTTGACCTTTAGGAGCTGGTTTGTCGAATTTTTTATCCTCGGTTGCTTTAAGAGCATCAACAGGCTCAACCACGGTAAGGCTCTTTTTTCTTGCCATCATGATACCTCTCATATTAGGTATACGAAGATCACTTTCCTCTACAAGTCCTTTTTGGCCACCAACTACTAATGGTAAACTACTTGTCAATTTTTCTTTTCCACCATCAATTTCCCTAACTGCGGTAACATTGTCACCATCAATTTCAAGGCTAATACAAGAGTTGATGAAATTCATGTTCGTTAACGATGCCAAAATTCCAGGCACCATTCCGCCATTGTAATCAATAGATTCTCTACCGCCGATTACTAGATCGTAACCACCATTCTTAACCACTTCGGCTAATTGTTGGGCTACCGAGAAACCATCTGTAGGTTCGGTATTTATTCTAAAAGCTTCATCTGCTCCAATAGCCAGTGCTTTACGCATTGTAGGTTCAACACTTGGTCCTCCAACAGTTGCAATATGTACTGATGCACCTTGTTTTTCTTTGAACCACATAGCTCTGGTCAGTCCAAATTCATCATTTGGGTTAATTACGAACTGTACACCATTGGTGTCAAATTTAGTATCGCCATCCGTAAAATTAATTTTGGACGTCGTATCTGGAACATTACTTATACAAACTAATATCTTCATGAGTAAAAACTTTATATCTAATGGTGACGAAGATAGCTAATAAAATCCAAATTTACTATGCATGCATAGTAAATTTTATAACTTTTTTTAAATCTGGCATTCTATTTTTTGATATTATATTTCCTATTTTTGCTTGCTTTCTAGCATTTAACAAAGAATAATTTTACCATACATGAAAACACTACAATTTAGGCAAGCAATAGCCGAGGCCATGTCCGAAGAAATGAGGAGGGATGAATCTATCTATTTGATGGGTGAAGAAGTAGCGGAATATAATGGCGCATACAAGGCTTCTAAAGGAATGTTGGATGAATTTGGTCCAAAAAGGGTAATTGATACTCCGATCTCCGAGCTTGGTTTTGCTGGTATAGGGGTTGGTTCCACAATGACGGGGAACAGACCTATAATAGAATTCATGACCTTCAATTTTGCTTTGGTAGGTATTGATCAAATAATCAATAATGCTGCCAAGATCAGACAAATGTCCGGTGGTCAGTTTCCTTGCCCTATTGTATTTAGAGGGCCAACTGCATCTGCAGGTCAATTAGCGGCAACGCATTCACAAGCGTTTGAAAGTTGGTATGCCAATTGTCCAGGGCTTAAAGTGGTTGTACCATCTAACCCTGCCGATGCAAAAGGATTATTAAAAGCTGCCATTAGAGATGACGATCCGGTTATTTTTATGGAGTCTGAGCAAATGTATGGTGATAAAGGTGAAGTTCCAGAAGGTGATTATACCATTCCATTAGGTGTTGCGGATATTCGTAGAGAAGGTAAAGATGTTACCATAGTTTCTTTTGGTAAGATCATTAAAGAGGCGGATAAGGCTGCCGATGAATTGGAAAAGGATGGCATTAGTTGTGAAATAATAGATTTACGTACTGTAAAGCCATTGGATTACGAAGCTATTTTAAAATCAGTAAAGAAGACCAATAGATTGGTCATCTTAGAGGAGGCTTGGCCGTTTGGTAACGTAGCAACAGAGGTTACGTATCACGTTCAGGCGCATGCATTTGATTATTTAGATGCTCCTATTGTAAAAATAAATACGGCAGATACACCTGCGCCTTATTCTCCGGTATTATTGGAGGAGTGGTTGCCTAATCACAAAGATGTGGTAAACGCTGTTAAAAAAGTTTTATACAAATAAGATAAAGATATTGTAAAGTACCTTAGCTTCTCCGACCAAGTCTGGAGAAGCTTTTTTTATTGGTATGCTATTTGCCACAAAACAATATTATTGAACTACGTATTTTAATGAGAGGGATATTTTTTATAATCTTAAGTCTAAGCTTTTTTATGCTGCAGGGGCAAACCAAAATTGGTGGCATGGTTGTAGACGAGCAAGGTGAGCCTGTATCCTTTGCCAATGTATTCTTTAAAAATTCTACAGAAGGCACCATAACCAATGATGATGGTAGGTTCTATTTGGAATCTGAAAATGATTATAATACGGTAATTATATCTTTTATCGGTTATACCGAATATGAGCTTGAATTAAAAAACAAAGTCTCTTATGACCTGAAAATCACCATGGTCGAAGCTGCTGAGCAGTTAAATGAGGTGGTGCTAATATCGGGTAAGCAATCTAAAAAGAATAATCCGGCAGTCGATATCCTTAGAAAAATCTGGGCAAAAAAACGTCAGAATGGAGTTCGCCAGTTTGATCAATATGCTTTTGATAAGTATGAAAAGGTAGAATTTGATTTAAATACCATTGACAGCGCCCTAATTAAAAGTAAAGTGTTTAAAGGTCTAGAATTTGTTTTTCAAGATTTGGATACCTCACGTATTACGGGTAAAACCTATTTGCCAATTTTCTTGAACGAGACTTTTTCTAAAGTCTATGGCGATAATAAGATCAAGGAAGAGAAAGAAGATGTTCTAGGGAATAAAAATTCAGGTTTTGAAAATAATCAAGCAATAATAGCTTTTGTAAAGGATTTGTATCAAGAATACGATGTCTATAACAACTACCTTAAATTTTTCGATAAAAGTTTTACGAGTCCTTTGTCCAAAACTGGGGTAGATGTCTATAACTATGCGCTAAGGGACAGTGCGTTTATTGATAACAAGTGGTGTTATAATATTGTATACTATCCTCGCCGTAAAAATGAATTGACCTTTAAGGGAGATTTTTGGGTAAATGATTCTACTTGGGCGATAAAGAATATTAATTTACAGGTAACCAAAAGTGCCAACATTAACTGGGTAAAAGAAATTTACATTGAACAAGATTTCGATGTAGTCAACGACTCTGTATTTCTTTTAAAAAGAGATTATATGTTGAGCGACTTTAGTTTCAATAAAAAGGAGGAGTCTAAAGGACTTTATGGTAAAAGAACTACGGTGTATGATAATTACGAATTCAATAAGCCAAAGCCAAAGGAAGCATATAGAAAAGATCGTAACCCCTTAGATGTTACCCAAATTATCAAGGATGATGAGTTTTGGCAAAAAAACAGATTGGAAAGCTTAAATAAAGACGAACAGGGTATTTATAAATTGCTTGACACCTTGAAGACGGTGCCAAAATTCAAGACTTATTATAATCTGGTCAGCATATTGGGGTCTGGTTATGTTGAGGTCGATAAATGGAATTTGGACCTGGGTTCGGTATATGATTTTTTTGGGTACAATAATGCCGAAGGTGCTAGGGTTAGACTTGGTGCTAGAACGTATTTTGGCCAAAATGACCTATGGCGTATAGAAGGGTATACGGCATATGGGTTTAAGGATCACAAGTTCAAACATGGCTTGGCGGGTAAAATGCTCATCGATAAAAACAGTAGACTGATCATTTCTGGGGGGAATAGAAGGGATATAGAGCAACTTGGGGTTAGTTTGACCGCTACTAATGATGTTTTAGGGCGTAGCATAGCATCATCATCTTTATTGACAGTAGGTGCTAATAACAGGTTGACGAATATCAACCTAAGTGCATTGAATTTTGAAATAGAGCCGTTAACCAATTTAAAACTCTCCGTGGGTGGTACATTTAGAACCTTGAGTTCTGCCTTGCCCGGTGATTTTAGTTTAGATTATGTAGATCCTGAATCTCCAACAGGTGTTTCGTCAGAAATACGACAGTTTGATTTTAATGCTCTTTTATTATATACCCCGGGTAAGAAAACCATTGGCTTTGGAGTTGAGCGTAGAGATGTCAATGATACCTATAGCACTATTTTACTGAATTATACCAAGGGAACCAAAGACGTTCTTGATAGTGATTTTGATTACAGTAAGTTACAGTTTTCATATAGTCAACCTTGGCAATTGGGCGGATTTGGTAGATTGCTAAGTACGGTAGAGTTGGGTAAAACCTTTGGTGAGGTGCCTTTGGGCTTGCTGAGTGTGGTGCCGGGTAACCAGACCTTTTTCTCTAATTATGGAACATTTCCAAATTTAGATTTCTATGAATTTGTGACAGATACCTATGCTGCAGTACATTTGCAACATAATTTTAATGGAAGGTTCTTTTCAAGGATTCCATTTTTAAGAAAGTTCAATTTAAGGGAATTAGTGGCTATACGCGGAGTGTGGGGAGATTTGTCTGATGAGAACATAGCGTTGAGTGCTCCTGCTACCGTAAATACACCTTTAATGGCACCATCGGAAAAAGTATATTATGAGTATTCTTTTGGAATTGGAAATATTTTCAAGGTATTTAGATTGGACTTCAATTTTAGGGGAAACTATTTAGAGAATCCAGATGCTAGAAAGTTTGGTGTAACAGGAACTTTTGGATTTGTCTTTTAATTCAGCTAATTTTTACAATTATAACAACTAAGCAACGTTTCAATACAAACTATAAATTAAACAACTTTTAAATATGGCTACAGAAAAAGGACTAACCTTTGATGTTTTAATAGAAATTCCGAAAGGAAGTAGAAACAAGTATGAATACGATTTTGATCTACATAAAATTCGTTTTGATCGTATGTTGTTTTCTTCAATGATGTACCCAGGGGATTACGGATTTATTCCAGAAACCTTGGCTTTGGACAAAGATCCATTAGATGTTTTGGTAATGGGTACGGAACCTGTTTATCCAATGACGGTAATGGAAGTAAAACCTATAGGTGTTTTCCATATGACAGATGAAAAAGGACCAGATGAAAAAATAATCTGTGTACCGGTTTCTGATCCAATATGGAGTAACAATAATGATATTAGCGACCTAAATCCGCATAGATTAAAAGAAATTGAGCATTTCTTTCAAGTATACAAAGATTTAGAGGAGAAAAAAGTAGATACCGGTGGATGGAGCAATGCGGAGAAAGCCGTTGAAATTTACCACGAATGTGTAGAAAGATATGATAAGAGCGAGCACAAGGCAAAGCGAACTTTTATGATATAAATAATATTTTACTTCATTTAAGCCACTTTTCATAAAGAAAAGTGGCTTTTTTTATTCTATTCTAATTTACTACATTAGTCAGATAAATTTCTAACAACTAACAACAGATTAAATGGAGTCAACAATGATTTACATGCCAATTCTTATGGCAGTACTAGGCCTAATTTACATGGGTATTAAAAGATCTTGGGTATTAAAACAACATGCCGGAGATGGAAAAATGAAAGAAATATCAGATTATATCTATGAAGGGGCTTTGGCTTTCTTAAGTGCTGAATATAAACTTTTATCAATTTTTGTGGTTATAGTGAGTGTTTTACTTGCAATTGTTTCTTTTGTTGTCCCAACAACACATTGGCTAATTGTAATCTCCTTTGTATTTGGAGCTATATTTTCTGCATATGCAGGTAATATTGGAATGAAAATAGCAACAAAGACCAATGTGCGTACTACACAGGCGGCACGTACTAGTTTGCCAAATGCATTAAAAATTTCTTTTGGCGGTGGTACGGTTATGGGACTTGGTGTAGCCGGCTTGGCCGTATTGGGACTTACCATATTCTTTATTGCCTTTTTTCAGTTTTTTATGGGGGGCGTTTGGACATCTACTATGGATATGACCATAGTGTTGGAAACTCTTGCAGGTTTCTCTTTAGGTGCAGAATCAATTGCATTGTTTGCTCGTGTAGGCGGTGGTATTTATACGAAAGCTGCTGATGTTGGTGCAGATTTGGTAGGTAAAGTAGAAGCAGGTATTCCTGAGGATGACCCTAGGAACCCGGCTACTATTGCTGATAACGTGGGTGATAACGTTGGTGATGTTGCCGGTATGGGAGCTGATCTATTCGGGTCTTACGTGGCAACGGTACTGGCTGCAATGGTTTTGGGTAATTATGTAATTAAAGATATGGGCGGTAGTATTTCTGATGCTTTTGGCGGAATTGGTCCAATTCTGTTGCCAATGGCAATTGCGGGTGCTGGAATTATCATATCCATAATTGGTACTATGCTCGTTAAAATAAAAGATAATGAGGCGAAAGAAGCTCAGGTAATGGGTGCTTTGAACATTGGTAATTGGACATCTATTGTTTTAGTTGCCATTTCCTGTTTTGCCTTGGTAACATGGATGTTGCCCGAAACCATGAAAATGGAATTTTTTGGTGAGGGATTAATTGAGATTTCATCTATGCGCGTATTCTATGCCACCTTGGTAGGTTTGGTGGTAGGTGCCGTAATTTCTTCGGTAACTGAATATTATACGGGGTTGGGTAAATCCCCAATTTTAAAAATAGTTCAACAGTCAAGTACAGGTGCCGGTACAAACATTATTGCAGGTTTGGCAACGGGTATGATCTCTACTTTTCCATCTGTTCTTTTGTTCGCTGGTGCAATATGGGCATCATATGCCTTTGCGGGGTTTTACGGTGTTGCCTTGGCGGCATCTGCAATGATGGCGACAACTGCTATGCAGTTGGCTATTGACGCTTTTGGACCAATATCTGATAATGCAGGGGGTATTGCCGAGATGAGTGAGCAAGAACCAATTGTGAGGGAAAGAACCGATATTTTAGATTCTGTAGGAAATACCACTGCCGCAACCGGTAAAGGATTTGCCATTGCATCCGCAGCGTTAACTTCTTTGGCATTATTTGCTGCTTACGTTACGTTTACAGGAATTGATGGCATCAACATTTTCAAAGCTCCGGTTTTGGCAATGTTGTTCGTTGGTGGTATGGTACCGGTAGTATTCTCTGCTTTGGCGATGAATGCCGTGGGTAAGGCCGCTATGGAAATGGTACATGAGGTTAGAAGGCAGTTTAAGGATATACCTGGTATTATGGAAGGTACGGGTAAGCCGGAATATGATAAATGTGTGGCAATTTCTACTCAGGCTTCTTTAAAAGAAATGATGTTGCCGGGTCTGTTGACAATAGGTTTTCCATTGGTTATTGCTTTTGCTCCATTATTGTTCGGAATGAACAAATTGGCCATTGCGGAAATGTTGGGAGGCTACATGGCCGGTGTAACAGTTTCCGGAGTGTTATGGGCAATTTTTCAGAATAATGCTGGTGGTGCCTGGGACAATGCTAAGAAATCTTTTGAAGCCGGTGTAGAAATTAATGGGGAAATGACCTATAAAGGTTCAGAAGCTCATAAGGCAGCTGTAACTGGTGATACTGTCGGTGATCCATTTAAAGATACTTCTGGGCCGTCAATGAATATCTTGATTAAATTAACCTGTTTGATCGGCTTGGTCATTGCACCAATCTTAGGCGGACATACAGAAGATGGAGTTGCTATGGTGAACAATACAAAAGAAGTGACAATAGAAATGAATGTTGAAAGTGAACAATTGGCAGAGGCCATTGTGACTTATGCTACAACTGTTGATGGGGAATTGGTTACGGAAGAAGTTGTTTACAGCGGAACTAAGAGCGAAGTCGAAGAAAAGCTGAAGGCATTTGAAAAGGCTACCATTGAAAAGAAGGGTACGGCAACCGAAATAACTATTGAAAAAGTGGAGGTCAATAAACAATAATTCCCCGCTTTATATATAAAACCATCAGCTAGGCTGATGGTTTTTTGTTTTTAAACTATTCTAGTTTAAATGTAATTGGTATGGCAAAAGAAACCTTTACGGCAGAGCCTCTTTGTTTACCTGGTGTCATTTTAGGTAGTTTAGATAAAATTCTTACGGCTTCTTTTTCTAGTACATCGTGCGGACCTCTTTTTTGAATAGCGCCGATGGTACCATCGTTGTTAATCATGAACTGAGTATTTACTCTACCTTGAATTCCCATTTCTTGAGCTAGCTCTGGGTAGCGGAAGTTTTTACGAATGTGTTTTTGCATCATTTCATTGAAGCAGGCGCGTTTGTCTTCTGCACTTTCACAACCAGGAAATATAGGAACCTCTTCAATAGTTGTCCAAATTACTTTTACTTCTTCTGGTTCTTCAATAACTTCAAAATCAGAGGGGTCTACAATTTCCGTGTCGGTGTCAACTTCACTTGCAATAACCTCAGTTTCGATTATGGGTTCATCATCTTCTATGATCTCTATTTCAATAGGTAAGACCTTTGGTTTTGGTGGTGGGGTTGCCTTTAACTCAATAATAGTCGCTTCTTCAATAATGGAATCATCAACCTTGTTCAGGGCTACATCTATTTGATTGATGGGGTCAAAGGATTTCCATTCCAAGGCGGTGTATACCATGGCTAGTACTAACAATAGTCCAATCACGAAGAATGTTCCGCTTTTTTTGTTTAGATCTTTTTGTGGATTCTTTTTTGGTCTCATAATCTTACATTTTTTTTGACTTGTGTGAACAAGACAGGTTATTTTTCCTTTTACTTGTTTAAAAGTATAGCATAGGTGTTGCCGCTAAAATGAGCAATGAGCTAACCCTTGTTTTGAATGAGTGAACGGTCTAAAAAAAAATATATTCAAAAGTTTAATGGCTTTGATTGACTGGTATTTTGATAATTCTTGAAATAAATATTTTAAAGGTTGTTGAAAGACCGTAATTTTAACGCCATGGGTATTTTTAAGAAAGATAAACTTCAGATCATCAACTTTCAGTCTTATGGGAGTGCTACTCGTTTGTATGTAAGGGGTAGAGCGATTGAAGATGAAAATATCGATTTGGATCAAAAAGGGATTTTCAATTTAATGAAGAATACCTGGAAACGTTTTGAGACCGATGAAATTAAAAATGCACCAATAAAGATTACTTTTTCAAATGGCAACACGGTGCAAGGTGTTACTGATAATGATGGGTATTATTTAATTGATGAGAATATTGAAGGACTGCAAAATTTGGCAAATGAAGAAGGTTGGGTCAAATTTGAGTTATCATTTAGTAATACCAAATTAAAAAGGGAGATTCTTTTACAGAATAGGTTTCCTGGAGAAATGCTAATACCCAGTGCTAATGCAAAATTTGGGGTAATCAGTGATATAGATGATACCATTTTGCATACCGGTGTAGTATCTTCTTTAAAATGGAAGGTTATTATAAATACCATGTTCAAAAGGGCTACAAAACGTTCTCAATTGGAAGGAGCTTCGGATTTTTATACAAAATTGCATTTAGGCAAATCTGGAGATGAAGCCAACCCTATTTTTTACGTAAGCCATAGCCCATGGAACTTATACAGGTATTTGGAACTCTTTTTAAAGACTAACAATTTCCCTAAAGGTCCGGTTCTTTTACGAAGTATGGCAAGTTTTAAAATGCGAAAGAAGAGTGATGAAAAACCGCAAAAACAAAAGGAAATCAGCAATTTGCTCATGTCTTATCCCAATTTGCCATTTATTTTAATTGGTGATAGTGGTGAAAAAGATGGTGATATCTATCAAGAAATATCAACTCTATTTCCGGGCAGGATAAAAGCTATTTATTTGCGTAGCGTAAATCATTCCAAACGTATGGCACGAATAGAAAATCTCTTTGCGGATTTTAAGGATATTCCATTTTTAATGGTCAATAAAACTGAGGAAGCCATACAGCACGCCAAGAAAAACGGATTTATATAAGGTTTAATTCTTTATTTTTTTGATAGGGATCCATCTGGTGTCATCAAAATCATTTAGAGCATTGATCAATTGAAAGCTTTTAAAATGTTGTAGATCGGCCCTTGTAATTCTTTTTTCCGTTATTTTATTTTCATCTAATAACCTAGCTCTACAAGTACCTTCAAGTAAAGGGGTGGAAGGGGTTACAATATGTTCGCCATCGATCAATAGAATGTTAGCGTAAGAGGCATCGGTAATAAATCCGTTCTTAACGATCAAAACATCATCACATTGGTCACGTAGCTTAAAAAGGTTGTTCAATTTTTTACGATTGTTTCTTTTAACGGCGTATGAAATAGTATCATCATTAACCAATTGAAGAGAGGTGGGTATGCTATTTTTATATTCGGAAATAGAGAAACGGGTACCGTGCTGTTTATAGCCAATACGCAACTTGTATTTTAATGTATTGTCTAAGTTGGTGAGGTGAATACCATCAAATAAAGAATAGGTAGGGTGGGTTTTATATTGTTGCATGTAAGAAGCTCTAAATCTAGCTTCGTGGTATTGTTCGTTTTTAATTTCACTATTTTCTATACAAACAGATTCAAATAATGGGTACATATATTTTTTCTAAAAGTTCGTGATATTCTTCTTCCATCTCGCTAAGGTGGGTTATACCGCCACCACTTTTGTAGAAAAGCGTATCGTTAATTTTTTCAATAAATCGAATGCTGACCGCACTATCGATTTGTTGTCCGTCGAAAACCCCAAAAATTCCCGTGTAAAATCCACGTGGTGTTATTTCTGCCTTTGAGATAATTTCCAAAGTTTTCTTTTTAGGAGCCCCACTAATTGATCCTGCGGGTAATGTTTTTAATAGT
Source organism: Maribacter dokdonensis DSW-8 (assembly GCF_001447995.1). Taxonomy (NCBI): domain Bacteria; kingdom Pseudomonadati; phylum Bacteroidota; class Flavobacteriia; order Flavobacteriales; family Flavobacteriaceae; genus Maribacter; species Maribacter dokdonensis. The sequence goes on from NZ_LDPE01000003.1 coordinate 221,584, forward strand.
AATGTGGCAAATTCGTCTTTCCAGTGTTTAGGGAGCTCTCCCTGTATTTCCGTGCTGGTTTGTAGTAATTCTTGATCTCCTTTTTTAATTTTATCTACATACCTAAATTTATTTACCCTAACCTTTTTGGCGATCATAGAAAGATCATTTCTAATTAGATCAACAATGGTGTTATGCTCGTAAAGCTCTTTTTTATTGGATAACAACAACTCTTTGGCATTGGGTATATTGCTGTTGATCGTACCTTTCATTGGATAAGAGAATATGTTGTCCTCCTTTATTTTAAGATAACACTCAGGTGAAAAAACAACAAATTTATCTTTATATAAAAGCTTATACGGCGCATGCGCTTTTTGGTAAATCTCTTTTAATTCTAACGGGGTGTCAAGCGCCGTTGGAAAGGTAAGGTTTAATAAAAAGCTATTACCTGTTTTTAACTCATGTTTTACTGTTGAAAAAGCCTCATTGTAAATTTCTTCTGAAACCAATGTTGGTTTCAGGTCAAAATTTAATTTTTCTAAAGATGAAGATGCTAGATTTCCATCATTACCGTTTCCTTTTATATTGAAAAAGATATTTTCGTTAGCAGCTTCTTCAAACGTAAAAACCTGTTTCGTTGTTTTGTCAAAATCTATGATAAATAAAAAGGGAACTCCATCTTGAAGAAAGCGGGTAACTTTATGTTCAAAATTTTCCAATGGTTTCGGGCTTTGCAAAAATGAACCTAAAATAGACCGTTGATTTGAGCGTCAATTTTATTGAGAATACTTCCTAAATCTTCAGGATTGTCCACAAAATCCAAATCATCTACATCAATGATCAATAAATTGCCTTTGTTATAGCCATGTATCCAAGCTTCGTAACGTTCGTTCAACCTGCTCAAATAGTCAATGGAAATGGTGTTTTCATATTCCCTGCCTCTCTTATGAATTTGTTTTACCAAATTAGGTATAGAGCTGCGTAGGTAAATTAGAAGGTCTGGTGGATCTACCAGGCTTTCCATTAGATCGAATAAACTAGAGTAATTTTGAAAATCCCTATTGGTCATAAGGCCCATAGCGTGTAAGTTGGGCGCAAAAATATGTGCATCCTCGTAAATGGTCCTATCCTGTATAATTTCTTTACCGCTTTCCTTGATCTGTAAAATTTGGCGGTATCTACTATTTAAAAAGTAAATCTGGAGGTTAAAGCTCCAACGTTCCATTTGATTATAAAAATCATCTAAATAAGGGTTCTCTACTACATCTTCAAAATGAGCTTCCCAATTATAATGTTTTGCAAGTAATCTGGTTAGGGTCGTTTTTCCTGCACCGATATTTCCGGCAACTGCTATGTGCATAGAATTAAATTGATTAATGGTTGTGTTCTTGTTCCCAAGAAGAATTCGATGGTACAAGATACAAGATAACAACAGGAAGTAAAAACATATTTGTTGTATGGCATAAAAAAAATGAAAGCAACGTAATTATTAACATACTTCAATTAAACCAAAAGCCAAAATTGGTGTCATACAAGCATTCTAATACGTACACATGAAGATATATAAGTGGTTTTTAAGTTTTGTAATCCTTTGCATGGGCATGAACTTGCATGCACAAGATTTTCAAGGAAAAGCGGTATACCAGAGTAAAACTCAGGTAAATTTTGATTTTGGAAACCGAAATATACCAGAGGACCGAAAAAAGGAGATGATGGAGCGTATTAAAAAGGCAAACGAGAAAACCTTTATACTCAGCTTTGATAAAACAGCATCTATTTATAAGGAAGAGGAGAAATTAGAGCAACCTGGGGAAAGAGGTGGTGGTCGTGGGCCACGGTTTGGAGGTATGGCCGGTACAGATGGCGATTTATATAAAAATATAAAAGAGCAGAGGTATTTGATAAAGAACGAGCTTTTGGGAAAGATTTTCTTGATCGACGATGAGTTGGAGACCTTGGAGTGGAAAATGGGTAGCGAGTCTAGAAAAATAGGAAATTACACGGCGTTCAAGGCAACGGCAACAAAGACTATAAAGCGACCTAATATGAGTGCCATTTTTAGAAGACCGGGCAGAGGTGGGCAAGATAATGAAGAGAAGGAGAAAGAAGCTGAATTTACCATTAAAGAAGTAGAGATCGTTGCTTGGTATACTCCTGAAATCCCTATAAATCAAGGTCCTGGTCTGTATTGGGGTTTGCCGGGGTTAATATTGGCGGTGAACGATGATATTACCACAATTGTGTGTTCGGAGATTACAATGAATCCTTCAGAGAAAATGGAAATAAAAGCACCTAGCAAAGGAAAAAAGGTCAGCCAGGCAGAGTATGATGAGATTTCTCAAGAAAAGATGAAAGAAATGCGAGAGAATTTCAGGAATAGAGGTGGTCGTGGTAGCGGTAGGCCAAACTAATAAAAGTGCTTTTTAATTCATTTCAATTTATACCTATTACATGAGAAACAAAGTGCTTTTAACACTATTGCTAGTGGTGACGTCTGCTGTTGCCTTGGCCCAAGAAATTTCATTGTCCGGTACGGTTAAGGACAGTTTAGGGGTTGGTGTAGATATGGCCAACGTCATTGCGATCAATACGGCTACACAAGGTTTGGAGTCTTACGGTATAACCAACCATGCAGGGCTATTTAAATTGAAGTTGAAAACTGGTGAGCAATACACGGTTAAAGTGAGTTATCTTGGTTTTAAACCGGAGTCGTTTACTTTTACCGCTGGGCAGAATGATGCGATAAAGGATATTGTTTTGCAAGAGCAAGCGGCACAATTAGATGAGGTAGATGTTACTTATGAAATGCCGGTTTCGGTAAAAGGGGATACTATTGTGTATGATACGGATGCCTTTGTATCCGGTACCGAAAAAAAATTAAAAGATGTACTTGAGAACCTTCCCGGTATTGAAATTAACGATGACGGCCAAATTGAGGTAGAGGGTAAAACCGTGAGCAAGGTCATGGTAGAGGGCAAAGACTTTTTTGATGGTGATAGTAAACTGGCGGTAGAAAATATTCCAGCCAATGCATTAAGTAAGGTAGAGGTGTTACGTAATTTTAATGAGGTTTCACAAATGAAGGGACTCACCAATGACGATGATAATGTGGCCTTGAATATTAAACTAAAAGAGGGGAAGAAGAATTTTTGGTTTGGGGAGTTAACTGCGGGTTATGGTCCAGATGATAGGTATTTGGCCCATCCGAAATTGTTTTATTACAGTCCTAAATACAGTATCAATATTATCACTGACCTTAATAATATTGGTGAAGTACCTTTTACCCGTAATGATTATAGGAATTTTACCGGAGGATTCAGAAATCTAAATTCAAGAGGAGGTAGTTCTATTTCTACGGGGGCAGATGGCTTAGGGCTTTCGTCTACCCAGAATAATAGGGCAAATGATATTGACACAAAATTTGCCGCCGCAAATTTTAGCTATGCACCCATGGAGGGTTTAGATTTAAGTGGCTTCGGTATTTATTCGTATACCGGTACCATTTTAAAATCAGAAGGAGTTACATCTTACATTGCCAGTAATGATGTGGAAAGTACTACATCAAATACAGATCAAACAATACATTTGGGTCTGGCTAAATTGAGTGCCAAATATCAGCCAAATGATAGTTTTCAGTTAGATTATGACGCATTGTTAAAACAATCTGATGATACTGAAGAGGTAAACGTACTGTCCATTTCATCTATAACTGATGAGATTGCAGAGGTGAAGAAACAAAAACCGTTATCGGTAAATCAAAATCTGAACATTTACTATACTTTGAGCGATAAGAATATTTTTGCCGTAGAGGCGCAATATTTGTATCAAGATGAAGATCCATTTTATGAAGCAATTAGAAATGAGTTTGCTTTTGTAGATATTTTTCCGGTAGATGAGAACCAAGAGTTGTATAACATTAATCAGGCAAAACAAGTAGTCACCAATAAGGTAGACGCAAAAGTGGATTATTACAGGGTTCTGGGTAGTAAAAGTAATATTAATTTGACTTTGGGTACAACACAGAGCAATCAAAACTTTAATTCGAACATATTTCAGATTTTAGATAATGAAGATGTTTTAAATTTGAATGGCAATGATTTTGGTAATGACGTTGCCTTTCATGTTTCAGATGTTTATGCCGGCTTACACTATAAAGTTATTTCTGGAATTTTCACGTTTAACCCGGGTGTTACCTTACATCAGTTTAATGTAAAAAATGAGCAATTGGGTAGTGTGGTCAAGGATAATTTAACGTCATTGTTGCCAGATGTATATATAAACGCCCAGCTTAAAAAGTCAGAAAACTTACGATTCAATTATCAAGTAACCCGTTCGTTTACAGATGTCAGCAATTTTGCCCAGGGTTATGTGCTGAACAACTATAATTCGCTGTACAGTGGTAACCGCGATCTGGAAAGTGCGTTGAATCATAATGTGTCGTTGAATTTTTTCAGTTTCAACATGTTCAACTTCACCAATATTTTTGCCAACGTGGCATACACTAAACGAATAGACGCCTTAAAAAGTGGGGTGAACATAGTTGGTATCAACAGGGTAAGTAGTACTATTAACTCTAATTTCGATGATGAATCTTTTACGACAAACGGAAAATATGAGCGTACTTTTGGTAAGATAAAAGCATCGGTACAAGGTAATTTAGGTTGGTCTACCACCAATAACCTTGTTGATGATGAGCAGCGAACCTCAAATTCTTTGACACAGAATTATACGGGCGCGCTTTCTACGAATTTTAAAAATGCCCCTAACTTGGAATTGGGGTATAGGTACACCGTAAACAATTATGAAAATGGTGATTTGGAAACTACCTTTTACACCAGTAGGCCCTATGCCCGTTTTGATGCCAGTTTTTTAAAGAACTTTATTTTCACCGTAGATTATGATTATTATAATTATACGGATAAGGAAGATACCATAACCAATACCTATAGTTTTTTAGAGTCTAATTTAACCTATCAAAAGAAAGATAGCCGTTGGGAATATGGTATTAAGGGTACCAATTTATTGAATACCAATACATTGAATAGGGATAGTACCAATGAACTTTACTTTAGTACACAGGCGTATTTTGTACAACCTAGGTATGTGCTATTTTCTGTAAAATATGATATATAATATTTGGTGATACTAGCAAGATAAAGAGCCTTAATTTTAATTGGGTCAATAAATAACATCATATTAAGATAAGGAACAGAACATTTTTTCTATTTTTGCATCTGAATTAAAAAAAAAGAGGAGGGATTTGACTGATTGCAACCTCTGTTTTAGCCTTAGGGTATAAAGCGAAAAAAATGCTAAAGCAGTTGATGTAGATACCTATCGCATCATACTTCTTTTCGGCATTCATACAAATCCCTTCATAGAATAAAAAGTTTGTTATGCCATATTTATTTACATCAGAATCTGTTAGTGAAGGCCATCCGGATAAAGTTGCGGATCAGATCAGTGACGCCTTATTAGATCATTTTCTTGCTTTTGACCCAGAAAGTAAAGTTGCTTGTGAAACCTTGGTAACTACCGGCCAGGTAGTTTTAGCGGGAGAAGTAAAAAGTGATACCTATTTAGATGTACAGAACATTGCCCGTGAAGTCATTAATAAAATAGGATATACCAAGGGTGAATACCAGTTTAGCGGAGATTCTTGTGGAGTTATTTCATTGATCCATGAGCAGTCTCAAGACATTAACCAAGGTGTAGACCGTGGAGCAAAGGAAGAGCAAGGGGCTGGTGATCAAGGTATGATGTTTGGCTATGCAACCAGCGAGACCGAAAATTACATGCCTTTGGCGTTAGATATTTCACACAAGATTTTGCATACACTGGCAGAACTGCGTAGAGAAGGTAAAGAGATTTCATATTTAAGGCCAGATGCTAAAGCGCAGGTTACTTTAGAATATTCAGATGCCAATGAGCCACAGCGTATAGATACTATTGTGGTTTCCACACAGCATGATGCTTTTGATGCCGATGATGAAAAGATGCTGGCAAAGATCAAATCTGATATTATATCAATTCTTATTCCAAGGGTGAAGGCACAATTACCGGTAGAGACCCAAAAATTGTTCGATGATCAGATCAAATATCATATTAACCCAACAGGTAAATTCGTAATTGGTGGACCACATGGTGATACCGGATTAACGGGCCGTAAAATTATTGTTGATACCTACGGAGGTAAAGGAGCCCATGGTGGTGGTGCTTTTAGCGGTAAAGATCCAAGTAAAGTAGACCGTAGTGCGGCATATGCGGCACGTCATGCGGCAAAAAATTTGGTAGCTGCAGGTGTTGCGGATGAAATTTTGGTACAAGTGAGCTATGCGATCGGTGTTGTTGAACCCACATCTATTTATGTAGATACCTACGGTACTTCTAAAGTTGGGTTGAGTGATGGTGCAATAGCTAGAAAGGTGGCTGAGTTGTTTGATATGAGACCTTTTGCCATTGAAGAAAGATTGAAGTTGAGAAATCCTATTTATTTAGAAACGGCCGCTTACGGTCATATGGGTAAACAACCAAGAACTATTACCAAGGTTTTTGAATCGCCATATAATGGTCGTATTGAAAAAGAAGTGGAATTGTTCACTTGGGAAAAACTAGACAAAGTAGCAGAGATAAAATCTGCGTTTAGCATATAAGAGTAAAGTGAAACCGTTTTGCACGGTTAGTACTTACACATCTAATGAATATAAAATGCCTCGTATTTTACGGGGCATTTTTTTGTGCACTGATTTATGGAACGATTGTAAAAACATCAAGAATATTTGGGTTGTTTTTAAGGATTGTTTTTATCGTTGTTTTTGGTGCTCAATAATTCATACAAGCCAATTAACACCTCTTCACAACAAGATTATATACTTTTACCACAAAATCTATTTTGTAGGAAAAGTATTACATATATTTATATAGTAATTATTGGTGAATCCCCAAGTTTTGCCAAGTTATAAGATAAAGAATATGTTAGTACTGTAAAATAAATTATCCATGTAAATACCGGTTGAAGTCCCAAATGTCTGCTTGTATTCCGCATTGTTAAAAAGAGTCTTTGTCTTTAAAAAACCTATAAAATATAAACTTAACCTACGAATGCCATGCTTAAAATGCCCAGATTTCTATTAACGCTTTTCATTGGTATATGGCTGCAATCGTGTGCAAAAGATACAGACCTTATTTCTGAATATGTAGTTTTAGATACCTCAAAATACGAATATCGTTCCGTAGAAATGAATCCGGAATTTAAAATTGAAAAATCTATAGAAAATTTAGAAACAGTTGTATTAATTCCTTTTTCTAATTAAATTTAGATCCAACTAAACACTATTTTAATGAAAGACCAACTACTAAAAGAGACCACCATTGAAGAATATAAAAGCGATTTTTTCACCGGCATTGTTATGCTAATGAGAAAGTTGTTTATGATTTAAATGCTTTTGCTTTTCTCAATTTCCTGTGAGAGAAGTACAGTGCCTATCCAACTATCAAAACTTTATTTTAATATTTCGTTCCCTGTAAATGTTATATTGCGGTCCAATTCTTCTTGCCTTGTTCTCATTTAAAAATGATTGACAGACAGCTAAAGTTAAATTAGCAATTTTCGGTTCAATTTTATTCCGTACAGTAGTAAACTTTCTTAGTTTTAAGATTTCAAACCTTTAAGACATGTCAAAGTTTACCATCAAACAGTTTTTTACGTTCATTTTACTAGCTACAGTACTTATTTCCTGTAGAAAAACAACACAAAAAGTAGCCAATGCCGAGGTTTCTGATACCTACGTGGAGGATAACTACACTAAAAAGGAAGTGGATATTGCCATGCGTGACGGTGTTACGTTACATACCACTATTTATTCGCCAAAAGATACTTCAAAAGAGTACCCAATTATAATGCAAAGAACCCCGTATAGTTCTCAGCCTTACGGAGCGGGTAATTTTAAAACAAAGATCGCGCCCAACATTCATATGATGCAAGACGGCTATATAGTGGTCTATCAAGATGTGCGCGGCCGTTGGTTAAGTGAAGGGCATTATGAAAATATGCGCGCCTATAATCCCAACAAAAAAACGGAGCAGGATATTGATGAAAGTTCAGATACTTATGATACTATTGAGTGGTTGGTCAATAATGTAGAGAATAATAACGGTAATGTAGGTATTTGGGGAATTTCGTATCCTGGCTTTTATTCTACCTATGCCGTGGTAGATGCGCATCCGGCTTTAAAGGCAGCATCTCCACAGGCGAGTATTGCCGATTTCTTTTTTGATGATTTCCACCACAATGGCGCCTATTTATTGAGTTATTTTAGGGCTACTTCATTGTTTGGTACGCCAAGACCAGATGGGGATAAACCTATAGATACGGCATGGTATACATTGCCAGATTTACCAACTGAAGATCAGTATCAATTCTTTTTAGATGAAGGACCGTTAAAGAACTTAGATCGATTTTTTGAATACGAAACAGCCGATACCCCACGTATGGCAAAAGAGGGCGTAACCGATGATTATTTTTGGAACGAACTTAAAGAGCATCCAAATTATGATGAAATTTGGCAAAGCAAGGGCTTGATCCAGCATTTAAAAGATGTAAAGCCAACAGTGGCCACCATGGTAGTTGCGGGCGAATTTGATGCGGAAGATTTATACGGACCGTTAGAAACCTATAAGAATATAGAAAAGTACAATGCCGATAATTATAATACCTTGGTTTTTGGACCATGGGATCACGGCGGATGGGCACGTAGAAAAGGTCAGAATACTGTGGGCAACTATTATTTTGGCGATGGAATTTCTGAATTTTTCCAAGAACATATAGAAACCAAATTCTTTGATCATTTCTTAAAAGGTAATGGCGATAAAAATAGCGGTTTGCCGGAAGCCTACGTTTTTGATACCGGTAGAAAAGATTGGAAAAACTATGATACCTGGCCACCGGCAGGTGTCGTGAAAAAGGATATGTATTTATCTCCAGATCAAGAACTGACTTTTGAGCCAAAAGAAGTGGAAGAAGTAAAGTTTATCAGTGATATTAAAAAGCCGGTTCCATATTCAGAAGATATTAAAACGGTATTTACACCAAGAAAATATATGACCGATGATCAGCGTTTTGCAGCTCGCCGTGGTGATGTCCTGGTGTTTGAAACTGACGTAATGCAAGAAGATTTGACCTTGGCGGGTGATATTTTGGCGAAGCTAAAAGTTGCTACTACGGGTACCGCTGCAGATTGGATCGTAAAAATCATTGACGTGCACCCAGCAGATGAACCTTCTTATGAAGGCATGCAAGACCACTTAAAAATGAGCAATTATCATTTAATGGTACGTAGCGAAGTATTGCGCGGTCGTTTTAGAAATAGTTTTGCTAACCCAGAACCGTTTGTGCCAAATGAAAAAACAGATGTAACCATTAAGTTGCAAGATGTATTCCATACCATTAAAAAAGGGCACAAATTACAGGTACAAGTACAGAGCACTTGGTTTCCGTTAATAGATTTAAATCCGCAGACCTATGTAGATAATATTTTTGAAGCTGATGAGTCGGACTTTAAAACCCAGACACATACGGTATTCACAGATTCAAGTATAGAGTTTTCTGTGTTAGAGTAGTTGTAATATCTTTAAAATGAACTTTCTGGATAAAAATAAATATCAGAATCAAAATAAGACTTATAAGAGGATAATTCTTGATAAGAATCGAATTGATGGGCTTGTAGTAACCATTAGTTCAGATTATATAAGGAAAATTACGGGTACATTGAAAAATGATGACTTTTATGAATTAAGGAACAGTATGGCAATAAGATTAGAAAGTATATATTTTCATTATGAATTGCTATTACAGTTACATACTCCTGGGCAAGATAAAGGAATTCGAGAAATTGGACCTAGGTCGGTGATGGAAGTTTCATTAAAACAACAGTTCTTATTTGATAGTATAATTTTCAATGCAATTTCTTTTTTTGATTATTTGAGCTGTTTTATTTCATTTATACTATTTAAAACCAAAAAGAGCCAATGGCAATCTATTGCAAACTATTCGAGGTCAAAAGTAGATTTTAACAAAACTGATCTCGCTAAAGTTATCGATAAATCAGATCGTTGGTTAGTTTCTAAATTAAATCAATATAGGTCTGAATTAATTCATTATTCAAGTGACAATGTTGGGTTTTCAACTTCTTTTGATTTTAAAAAAGGACAGGAGAAAATCAAAGTTTATGCTCCTCCAAGTTTTACTAAAAAATTTAAAAAGGAATTCCGGAATTTGGAGAAAAATGATTTGGATTTAAATATCGTATTAATTTGGTTGTTAGATACAATCAATCACGAAACTATACAAATTTTATCAAAGATTGAAAGCTATATTGAAACGAATAGAATAATCGAAAATGGTAAAGAAATAATAAAATTTAGGAATAAATAAAACCTGCTTTGCCGATAGTTAGCTAATAATGTTAGAAGAAACTTTGTTAAAAATTAATAAAATTTAAGTTTGGTAGTGGTCAGGCACAAAAGTCTTTTTCTTTCTAATAGTTTTAACTAAGTTAATTTACAGATTGTAGCTATTAATTTTATAGATTCCTTAGAAATAGCGTCGATAAAATTAATAAAATCTATTTGCGATCTTATAATCCAACAATTAAGTTCTAAGGCTTTAAATTTTCCTATTTTTAATACAAGTCAAACTCACCAATCACAAATAAAATGAAAAAGCTAATCGTCGCAATTGCGGGTGTATTATTCCTGCAGCCATTGAGTACTACAGCTCAAAAAAACAAAAAGGAAGTATTAAAAGGTTTAGATGCAGAATTTAATACCTATAAAGCCATAGCAAATGAGCTTTGGGAAAATCCGGAGTTAGGGTATTTGGAAGAAAATAGTTCTGCTCTATTGCAAGAAACACTTGGTGCGGCAGGTTTTAAAGTTGAGAAAGGTGTAGCAGGTATACCAACGGCATTTACCGGAACATATGGCTCGGGATCACCTGTTATAGGAATATTGGGCGAGTTTGATGCTTTGCCTGGGATGTCGCAATCTGCGGAGCCTATTAAAAAATCTAGGGTAGTAGATGCACCTGGTCAGGCTTGTGGACATCATTTATTTGGTACGGGTTCTATGGCGGCCGCTATTTCTGTTAAGAATTGGTTAGATGCTACCAAAAAATCGGGAACCATTCGGTTTTATGGAACGCCGGCAGAAGAAGGTGGATCAGGAAAAGTTTATATGGTAAGAGCGGGACTTTTTAATGATGTAGATGCTATAGTTTCTTGGCATCCGGGAGACCAAAACACCTCTAACCCAAGTACAAATTTGGCAACAATATCAGGTAAATTTACATTTAAAGGTGTTTCCTCACATGCTGCTGCCGCTCCGGAATTGGGGCGTTCGGCTTTAGATGGTGTAGAGGGAATGAATGATTTGGTGAATATGTTACGAGAGCATACTACAGAATCTACACGTATTCATTACGTAATAACAAAAGGTGGAGATGCGCCTAATATTGTACCGGAAGAAGCTCAGGTATATTACGTAGTACGCCACGCTAATAGAAAAGAAGTAAAAGCAGTTTGGGATAGAGTAGTAAAAGCGGCTGAAGGTTCTGCCATTGGTACAGAAACAGAAATGTCTTATGAAATTATAGGCGGTACGTATGACCGTTTGCCAAATGAAGTATTAGCTACTTTAATGCATAAGAATATGGAGATTGTTGGTGGAGTAAATTATACCCCAGAAGAAATTGATTTTGCCAAGGAAATTCAGAAAACATTAAAAACCCCAAAGGAAATAGAAAGTGCTGGTGAAATCAAACCAATGGTTTTTACCTACGGTAAAGCATCTGCCGATACAGGCGATGTAAGTTGGAACGCACCTTTAGCTGCAGTAAGAACAGCAACTTGGGTGCCGGGCACTCCGCCACATAGTTGGCAAGCTGTTGCAGCTGGCGGAACAGATATTGGCTATAAAGGTATGATGGTCGCTGCCAAAACTATGGCATTGACCGCAATAGATATTTTTGAAAAACCAGCTGTATTAACTAAGATAAAGGCTGAATTTAATGAAAGGAGAGGAGCCGATTTTAAATATGTAGCGTTATTAGGGGATAGAGAGCCGGCGTTAGATTATAGAAAATGATACGGACATTTTTCAAATTGTAGTTATACATTATCCTTACTTTTATTAACAGTCAAAACCAACAACCAACAACGAACAACAACCAAAATGAAAAAACTAATTCTAACTGTTGCAGTCCTGCTTTTCTTGCTGCCATTTAAAACTAAGGCGCAAAAAAGCAATGCTAAAAAGCCCAATATCATTTTCATCATGTCAGATGATCATGCGTATCAGGCCATAAGCGCGTATGATGATAAATTGCTGCAAACACCCAACATTGATCGCTTGGCAAAAGAGGGCATGCTTTTTACCAATGCCAGTGTTACCAACTCTATTTGTGCGCCTTCTCGTGCAACCATATTAACAGGCAAGCATACACATATCAATGGGAAAGTGGATAATTATTTTCCGTTCGATACTACACAGGTGACCTTTCCGCAAATCTTTAAAAAGAATGGGTATAAAACGGCGATGTTCGGTAAGCTTCATTTTGGCAATAATCCAAAAGGGGTAGATGAGTTTATGATCTTGCCGGGTCAAGGGCACTATATTAATCCAGATTTTATAGTTACCAATGGTGATACCATAACCAAGCAAGGCTATGTTACCGATATCATAACAGATGTATCACTAGATTGGTTGAAAGAAGAAGCGTCCAATGACGAACCTTTTATGATGATGTACTTGCACAAGGCACCGCACAGACCGTGGTGGCCAAGACCGGATAAGTTCAAGGAGTTCACGAAAAAAACCTTCCCGGAGCCAGAAACGTTATTTGATGATTACAGCAATAGAGGATCGGCGGCAAAGACGGCAGAAATGAATTTGTTGACACACATGATGTATAGTCATGATAGTAAGGTCAGACCGGAAACCTTAGCTAAAATGGAGGGTAAGGTTTTACCGGTAGTGGAGGAATTTCCCAATAGTTTTTACGGTCCGTATAACCGTGCAACGGTAGAACAAAAAGCATTGTATGATCCGGTGTTAGATTCCATCAACGATTTTTTCTATAACAATTGGCCAAAAATGAACGATACCGAAAAAATGAAATGGAAGTACCAGCGCTATATGCAAGATTATTTGGGTAGTATTTCTTCGGTAGATGATAATGTAGGCCGCTTGTTAGATTATTTGGATGAAAGCGGATTGGCGGAAAACACCATAGTGATCTATACCTCTGATCAAGGATTTTATTTAGGGGAGCACGGTTGGTTTGATAAGCGATTTATTTATGACGAATCGTTTAAAACTCCTTTATTGGTACGTTGGCCCAATGTGGTTGAACCGGGAGCTGTAGAAAATGAAATGGTACAGAATTTAGACTTTGCACAGACAATGTTAGAAGCTGTAGGCATCACGCCACCAAGTGATATGCAAGGTGAAAGTTTAATTCCCTTGTTGAAAGGCGAAAAAGAAAAATGGACTAGAGATGCCGTGTATTATCAATATTACGAATATCCATCTGTTCATATGGTAAAGCGTCACTATGGTATTGTGAATAAAGAATTTAAATTGGTGCATTTCTATTATGATGTTGATGAGTGGGAGTTATATGATAGATTGAAGGACCCAAAGGAAATGAACAATGTCTACAATGACCCTGCCTACGCAGATACCGTTAAAAAATTAAAGAAAGATTTAATTGCATTACGTAAAAAATATAAAGACTCCCCGGAGCAAGATCAGATGTATATAGATAAATATAAGAGCGCAGGGATGATTGAGTAGTTTTTCGTGGTTCGTTTCTCGTTGTTCGTTGATAGTAAAATGTCAGTTCGAGTGCTCTTAAACTAATTTTTCTTTAGGTTAAGAGTGTATCGAGAATATTGTAATTGAACAGGTGTACTATTGCTTTTAAGCCTTCAGAAAACTAACAACAAGACCAAGAATTATATATTTTTCATAAAATACTAGGTTTTTAAATTTTTCTGCCTTTATATTTGTAGTTCAAAGTTCACACACGTATTGAATAGTTATCAAGAAAGGTGGAGGGATTAGACCCTTTGAAACCTTAGCAACCCTTTGTTCCATACAAAGAAGGTGCTACATTCTACCCTTAGGGGAAGGATAACAGTAATCGATTTTCTCGATATTACTTTCTTATAACTTTTTGATTTTACTTACTCACAATTTTATGTGTTTAAGTTGGGCTTTTTAATTATTAGAATAATTTTTAAAAACAACAAAATCATGAGTAATCACAAATTAGCAACAAACGCATTACACGCAGGTCACGACACCACTACAAATGGAGGTACAAGGGCAGTGCCTATTTATCAAACATCATCGTATGTATTTAATGATACCGATCATGCGGCAAACTTATTTTCACTTAAAGAACTAGGGTTTATTTACACACGGTTAAACAATCCTACCAATCAAATTTTACAAGATAGATTAGCCGCTGTTGAAGGTGGTGTTGGTGCTGTGGTCTTTGCATCTGGTACTGCTGCTATTTCTACAGGTTTATTGACCTTGTTAAAAGCGGGCGATCATATTGTAGCGTCAAGCAGTTTATACGGTGGCACCTTTAATTTATTAAATGTTACCCTACCAAGATTCGGTATTACGACCACCTTTGTAGATGCATCTGATCCTGAAAATTTTGGAAAAGCGGTACAGGATAATACAAGGGCTTTCTTTGTGGAATCTTTAGGGAATCCGAAATTGGATGTGTTGGATCTGAAAGCGATTTCTAAAGAATCGAAAGCAGCGGGAGTACCTTTTATAGTAGATAATACAGTAGCTACTCCTTCATTGTTAAACCCTATTGAGCACGGTGCCAATTTGGTCATTCATTCATTGACAAAATATATTGGCGGTCAAGGAACGTCTTTAGGTGGAGCAATTATAGATGCCGGTACGTTTGATTGGACCAACGGAAAATTCCCTGAATTTACGGAACCATCTGCAGGTTACCACGGTTTGGTTTATAGTGAGGCATTAGGTGCGGCAGCATTTACCTTTAAATTGATACTGGAAGGTTTACGTGATTTTGGTGGGGCATTGAGTCCGTATAACGCCTTCCAAATTATACAAGGTTTAGAGACTTTGCCGGTACGTATAAAGCAACACAGTGCAAATGCATTGGAATTGGCTACTTGGTTAGAAGGAAGGAAAGAAGTGGCTTGGGTAAATTACCCAGGATTAAAGAGCAATAAATACTATGACTTGGCACAAGAATACTTGCCAAAAGGTCAAAGC
Source organism: Maribacter dokdonensis DSW-8 (assembly GCF_001447995.1). NCBI lineage: Bacteria > Pseudomonadati > Bacteroidota > Flavobacteriia > Flavobacteriales > Flavobacteriaceae > Maribacter > Maribacter dokdonensis. Next base: position 236,890 of record NZ_LDPE01000003.1, read on the forward strand.
GGATTGGTTACCTTTGGTATCAAGGGCGGTTTTGAAGCGGCTAAAAAGGTTACCGATGCTACTAAGATATTTTCTTTACTTGCCAATATTGGTGACACCAAATCATTGATCATTCACCCGGCAAGTACTACCCACCAGCAATTAACCGCAGAGCAGCAAGAAGGTGCAGGTGTAGGGCAAGATTTAATTCGTTTGTCGGTAGGTCTTGAAGATATAGAAGATTTAAAAGCAGATTTAGAGCAGGCATTTGCCAGTCTTTAATATAGGTTGCCCATATAGTCAACAACCGGTCACTGAGCGTAGCCGAAGTGATCGGTGGATTAAGAAAAAAAGAATATTGGTGGCGGCTGAGCCTAGCCGAAGTCATTGAATGTTCAAGAATATATTATTTACATGAGGTGGCTGAGCGCAGTCGAAGCTCAGCCATAAATTGATTTTGAAATAGATGTTACATCAACTACAGATTAAAAAATACAAGACCCTAAGCGGTAGTACTCAAGATATTCAATTATCGTATCAGGTATTTGGGAAGGAGCTTCATACAGCGCCAATAATTTTGGTGAATCATGCATTAACGGGCAATTCTAATGTTACCGGTGAAAATGGTTGGTGGTCTGCCTTGATCGGAGAAGAGAAGTGTATAGATACCAACAAGTACACTATTTTGGCATTCAACATTCCGGGCAATGGTCATGACAAGTTTGTAATAGAGAACTATAAGGATTTTGTAGCCGGTGATGTAGCTAGAATATTTTTATTAGGTCTACAACAGTTAAAGGTAGAACGTTTGTTTGCATTGATCGGTGGATCTTTGGGTGGTGGTATCGCTTGGGAAATGGCAGCATTGCACCCAACGCTGACAGAACATTTGATTCCTGTGGCATCTGATTGGAAATCGACCGATTGGTTAATAGCCAATTGCCAAATACAGGAACAGTTTTTAGTGAATTCTAAACAACCTGTGCATGATGCCCGTATGCATGCCATGTTATGTTATAGGACCCCGGCTTCCTTTAAAGAACGGTTTAAACGAAGTACCAATGAGGAGCTTAAGGTTTTTAATGTAGAAAGTTGGTTAATGCACCATGGCGATAAGTTACAAGAGCGTTTTCAATTGTCTGCGTATAAGTTGATGAACCAATTGTTAAAGACCATTGATGTAACTAGGGATGGTGATGAGAATTTTATTAAGCTACAAAATAGCGATACCAATATTCATATTATCGGAGTAGATTCGGATATGTTCTTTACTGCCCAAGAAAACAAAGATACCTTTAAGCAATTGGCGCAGGCAAAGAGTAATGTAACCTATGGCGAAGTACAATCGTTACATGGGCATGATGCCTTTTTGATCGAGTTTGATCAGATGGAAAAATTGCTGACCGGTATTTTTAATACCAACGGTAATATCAAGAAGATCAAAATCCTAAAATTCGGTGGTAAATCGTTGAGTAATGGCGAGGGACTTGAGCGTGTATTGGATATCGTTACACAAAAGGTCAAAAACAATGAGAATGTAGCCATGGTGGTTTCCGCTAGGGAAAAGGCTACAGATCAGCTAGAGGATATGCTAGAGAAAGCAGCCAAGGGAAAAGATTATAGGTCAGATTTTGAAGCGCTGGAGAAGTATCAAAAACATACCTATTCCAACGTAAATCTATCTGCCGAATTCAAGGGCTTGGCAAAGCTGTATGAAGGAGTTTCCTTGTTGGGAGATTACAGTGCCAAAATAAAAGATGAGGTGTTGGCGTATGGCGAGTTGATCTCTGCCAAACTGGTAACCAAACTATTGATCGGTAAAGGGATCAATGCCAAACTTGTAGATACACGTGAAGTCATTAAGACCGATGATACCTTTGGTGACGCCAAGGTGCTTGAAAATGAATCCAAAGAATTGGTGCTTTTAAAATTCGCTGAAATTCCGAGTGATACGGTAGCGGTAGTAACCGGTTTTATAGCCTCTACAGTGGAGAACGAGACAACTACTTTGGGTAGAAATGGCAGTAATTATTCCGCGGCATTATTGGCAAATTTCTTAGATGCCGAAGAATTACAGAATTACACCCACGTTGATGGTATTTATACGGCAAATCCTGATTATGTACCAGAGGCGAAAAGACTGGCGAACCTGTCTTATGAAGAAGCAAACGAGCTCGCCAATTTTGGAGCTACCATTCTACATGCCAAAACCATAATTCCCTTAATAGAGAAGAACATTCCGTTACGTATTTTAAATACCTACAATGATGATAATGAGGGTACTTTAATAAGCGCCAAATCTAGTAAAGAAGGTATAAAGTCGCTCTCGGTAATAGAAGATGTTGCCATGATTAATATAGAAGGTCGTGGCTTGTTAGGGAAAGTAGGGGTAGATGCCCGTATTTTTAAAGCCTTGCAATCTAGTAATATTAGTGTGAGCATTATTTCCCAAGGATCATCTGAAAGGGGAATAGGTCTTGTGGTGAAAAAGGATAAGGCAAAAAGGGCAAAGCTGGCATTGGAAAATGAGTTTAGCAACGACTTTGAATCAAAAGATGTAAATATGATTACGGTGATGGATGATGTGTCAATCATATCTATCGTAGGTCAAGATTTAAGCACTTTTCACAATCCGTTCAATGCATTGATCAAGAACCAGATCGTGCCGTTGTTGTTCAATAATACGGTATCTGGCAAGAACGTAAGTTTGGTAGTAAAGAAATCGGATTTGCATAAGGCGGTCAATGTTATGCACGGTCAGGTGTTCGGCATCAGTAAGAAAATCAATATTCTGATTTTCGGTCACGGTAATGTAGGCGGTACGTTGATAGAACAGATTTTAAAGTCGGCAAAGTCCATTAAAGAGCGCAAGAAATTAGACTTAAGGGTTTTTGGAATTGCAAACTCAAAAAAGGTATTGTTGAATGAAAAGGGTATTGCCAAGAACTGGAAGACACAACTGGAGCAGAAAGGAAAACCGTATAAGGTTGATGATGTCTTTGAATTTGCAAAGCGTCACCATTTGGAGAACCTTATTGTAATAGATAATACGGCAAGTAAAGATTTCGTTGCCAACTATTTTGAATTTGTAGAGCATGGTTTTGATATTGTGTCATCGAACAAAATTGCCAATACCTTGCGTTACGATTTTTATCAGTTACTGAGGGAAGAATTACAAAAAAATCAAAAGCAATATCTGTACGAAACCAATGTAGGAGCAGGATTGCCATTGATTGATACAATTAAGTTATTACATTTATCCGGAGAGAATATAACAAGGATAAAAGGCGTGTTCTCAGGTTCTTTAAGTTATATTTTCAATACATTCTCAGAAGTGGATGTACCTTTTTCATCGATTTTGAAAGATGCAATGCAAAAAGGATTTACGGAACCAGATCCACGTGAAGATCTTTCTGGAAATGATGTTGGGCGTAAATTATTGATTTTAGCACGTGAGCTAGATTTGCATAATGAGTTTGCAGATATCAATATTGAAAACCTGATACCTAAAAAATTGCAAGATGGTCAGGTAGATTTCTTCTTACAGCATTTAGAAGTGTTGGATACCAAGTTCAATGAAATTAAGAAAAACCAAAAACCAGATCATGTATTACGTTATGTAGGTGATCTGCACGGAAATCTTCAGAAAGAAAAAGGAGTGTTAGATGTTAAATTGGTCTCCGTACCAAAAGAAAGTGCTCTAGGGCAAGTAAAAGGGTCGGATTCCATTATAGAGATTTATACGGAATCTTACGGGGAAAATCCGTTAGTAATACAAGGCGCAGGTGCAGGCGCAGCAGTAACAGCAAGAGGTGTCTTTGGGGATATATTGCGAATTGCGGAGAAGGGCTAGTGAAAAGTACGAAGTACAAAGTCATAAGTACGAAGTATATGAAAGTAGAAATAGGAATAGGAAAAGAGAAGAATTAGTGAAATGAAAAAGAACAACAATAAATTTGAAACGAACGCAATACGTACACAATTAAAACGAAGCGAAAATTTGGAGCATTCCGTTCCATTATATTTGACCTCTAGTTTTGTATTTGAAGACGCTGAAGATATGCGTGCTTCGTTTGCCGAGGAAAAAGATCGTAATATATACTCAAGATATTCTAACCCAAATTCATCTGAATTTATTGATAAGGTTTGTCAAATGGAAGGTGCGGAGAGCGGATTTGCTTTTGCATCGGGTATGGCAGCGGTATTTTCTACATTGGCAGCATTGTTAGATAGTGGAGATCATGTGCTATCGGCAAGAAGTATTTTTGGTTCTACGCATTCGTTGTTTACCAACTTTTTTCCAAAGTGGAATATTGATCACACATACTTTAAAATAGATGCCTTAGAAGAAATAGAGCGTTTAATTACTCCGAAAACAAAAATCATCTATGCGGAAACACCTACCAATCCAGGTGTTGATGTGTTGGATTTGGAGGAATTGGGTAAAATTGCCAAAAAGAACAATCTAATACTTATTATAGATAATTGTTTTGCATCACCTTACTTACAACAGCCTATTAAATTTGGGGCGGATTTGGTCATACATTCCGGTACCAAACTAATGGATGGTCAAGGTAGGGTTTTGGCAGGGATTACCGTAGGTAGTGCAGATTTGATGGATAAGGTGTATCGTTTCTCACGAATTACCGGTCCGGCACTTTCACCTTTCAATGCTTGGGTGCTTTCTAAAAGTTTAGAAACACTGGCAATAAGAGTCGATAGACATTGTGATAATGCTTTAAAGTTAGCTGAATATTTAGAAGCGAGCGATAAGGTAAATTGGGTAAAATATCCATTTTTAAAATCGCACCCAAAATATGAAATTGCAAAAAAGCAAATGAAAGCGGGTGGTTGTGTAGTAGCCTTTGAAGTTAAAGGCGCTTTAGAAGCGGGTAGGGAGTTTTTCGATTCCATTAAACTATTATCCCTTTCTGCCAATTTAGGAGATTCAAGAACCATAGTAACACATCCAGCATCAACAACACATAGTAAATTGAGTGTAGAGGAACGTGCTGCAGTGGGGATATCAGATGGTACGGTCAGAATTTCTGTAGGTCTGGAACATATAGACGATATCATAGCGGATATTGCTCAAGCTTTAGGCTAAAAGAGATAGTGGTAAAAACAAAAAAAGCCCGGTACGTACCGGGCTTTTTGTTTGTTTTATATAAGGTGGGTTATTTTGTTAATGTCATATTATAAGTTGCACTAACGCTAGTTGTAGCACCAAAGAAATCTACAGTTTCATCCACTTCATATCGTAATGACATTTTACCATCTGTAAGTTCTGTAATGGTAAAGCCTACTTCTTCATCACCAGTGCCAAAATACAGGGTACTGCCATCTAGTCTCCATTCATCACTTTCAAAAAAGTCTTCACCGGTTTCTTCTTCAGTTGATGTTTCTCCCATAACCGTAGTGGTAATCACTGTGGTGTAAGAACCTTCACTGGTTACTATGTTAGGGTTTTCTGAAAAAGTAACTACGGTATCAAAATCTTTACCAACTGCGGTGAAAGTAGTGGGTATAGAAGTGCCGTCAAAATTAGTATCTGATCTACCATCTTTTGTTTCTAGGGCGGTCAGGTTCCAGGTACCCGTAATTTGAGATTCACTGGCGTTGGTAACAGCATCTTCATCGTTAGAGCATGATAAGAACACCAAAGTAAATGCACTTAAAAGTGTAGATAATAATATTTTTTTCATGATTTGGATTTTTAGGTTGCCCAGTATTAACGCTAAAATTGTCGTCTTAAGTATTTCTTCGATATTTTATTATTTGGCTATCTTAGCATCATGCTCTCGAAAAAGACAAAATATGGTTTAAAAGCGCTTTCTTATCTAGCGGCGCAAACAGACAAGCAACCTGTTCAAATTTCAGAAATTGCTGAGAAGGAGAATATCTCCCAGAAATTCTTGGAAAGCATTTTGCTAAGTTTAAGAAAAACAGGTTTTTTAGGCTCTAAAAAAGGTAAAGGGGGCGGCTATTATCTTTTAAGGTCACCCGAAGAGATTTCAATGACCGATGTTATGAGAGTGCTTGAAGGTCCTATAGCGATGGTGCCATGTGTTAGCCTTAATTTTTATGAGACCTGCGATGATTGTCCCGATGAAAACACATGCTCCGTACATAAATTAATGTTGCAAGTGCGTGATAGTGCCTTAGAGGTATATAGAAGCAATACTTTAAAGGATATCATTTCTTAGCGTTCAAAATTCATTCATTTTTTAGTTTACTGGAATTCAATATTTTGCGAAATATTAAATTTTTGCGTCCATTTGTTAATAATCTACTAAATCTATAGGGTAATGGAAATTTATCTGAATTTTTGGCGACTACTTTGAAAATATATACTATTTTTGAAAACTCTATTAAATTAGTAGGGTAATAAAAATTAAGTAAAAGATGATTGCAGATCAACTTGTTTTGAACAAAAAAGAGTCAAAGACTACCTATAAAGAAGATAAAACTTCAGAGAAGCCGCTACGTAGTATTGCAAAAGCGTTTAGTTGGAGAGTAATTGGTACGTTAGATACTTTGGTGATATCCTATATATTAACAGGTGAAATTTCTATTGCGGCCTCTATTGCCTCTATAGATTTTGTAACAAAAATGGTTCTGTATTTTTTTCACGAAAGAATCTGGAATTTAGTAAAGTGGGGTAAATAGAAAAGAAAAGGATTATGGCATTGACAGAAGCACAAGTTCAACAATTGAACGTTCAGTTTAAAGGGATACCACCTCAAGAAATTATTTCTTGGGCAGTAAAACATGCTAAGGTTCCTGTAGTGACTACTAATTTTAGACCGTACGAAGTAGCTATTTTGCATGCTGTTTCAGAGGTGAGAAAAGATATTCCTGTAGTTTGGTGCGATACGGGGTATAATACTCCTAAAACCTATAAACATGCAGAAGAATTGACTGAAAGGTTGAATTTGAACATAAAATTATATGTGCCAAAACAGACTACCGCACATAGAGATGCCGTAATGGGTATACCACAAATAGATGATCCTAGGCATGCAGAGTTTACCGAGCAGGTGAAATTGGAACCTTTTAAAAGGGCAATGGCGGATTTTAAACCGGATGTTTGGTTTACTAACCTTAGAAAAGGGCAGACCGCACATAGGGATAGTTTGGATATATTAAGCCTAAGTAAAGATGGTGTATTAAAGGTGAGTCCGTTTTATCATTGGAACGATACTCAGCTAGATGCCTATTTGAAAAAATATGACCTACCTAACGAGCATAACTATTTTGATCCAACCAAAGTGTTGGCAAATAGGGAGTGTGGGTTACATAGTTAATCATAGGTAGTAGAAAAAATAAAGATAATTGATCTAAAAAAGTATAATGAGTAATACAAGCACGGAATTGGAGGCAACCCCTTCTTTAGACCTTTTAAAAGATACTTCTCATATAAATGCCCTTGAAAATGAGGCCATTTATATCATTAGGGAGGTTGCAGCTCAGTTTGAGAAGCCGGTACTTTTGTTTTCGGGAGGAAAAGACTCGATCACATTGGTACGTTTGGCACAGAAGGCATTTTGGCCATCAAAAATTCCTTTCCCTTTAATGCATATTGATACAGGTCATAACTTTCCTGAAACCATAGAATTTAGAGATAGATTGGTAGAGGAGTTGGGTCTGGAATTAATTGTACGTAATGTACAGGATTCTATTGATCAAGGTAAGGTGAAAGAAGAATCTGGTAGGTATTCAAGTAGAAATAGCTTGCAGACAACAACGTTGTTAGATGCCATTGAAGAATTTAAGTTCGACGCTTGTATTGGTGGAGCTCGTAGAGATGAGGAAAAGGCACGTGCAAAAGAACGTATATTTTCTGTTCGTGATGATTTTGGTCAGTGGGATGAGCGTAATCAGCGCCCAGAATTGTTCGATATGTTGAACGGGCAAATAGAATTGGGTCAGAATGTAAGAGTGTTCCCTATTTCTAACTGGACGGAGCTAGATGTTTGGTCGTACATCAAAGAGGAGCAAATTGAAATTCCTTCCATCTATTTTGCACATAAGCGTAAAACCTTCTTAAGGGACGGTATGATCTGGTCTGCAGAAGATGGTATCGTATTTAGGGAAGAAGATGAGGTAGTAGAAGAACGTTTGGTGCGTTTTCGTACCGTAGGCGATATGTCTTGTACAGCAGCCGTTCTTTCAGATGCAGAAACGATTGATAAGGTAGTAGAGGAAATTAGGGATTCATCCATTTCAGAGCGTGGCGCGCGTATAGACGATAAGCGTTCAGAAGCGGCAATGGAAAAAAGAAAACAACAAGGATATTTTTAATCTGGTTGATAGTTGTTAGTTGTTCGTTGATAGTACATCACGAATAAAATTAACAACCAACAACCGACAACGAACAACGAAATTGGAAGTACTAAAAATAGCAACAGCAGGTAGTGTAGATGACGGTAAAAGTACCTTGATTGGGAGAATATTGTATGATACAAAGTCACTGACCAGCGATAAATTAGAGGCAATAGAAAAGACCAGTAAGCAAAAGGGATATGATTATTTGGATTTCTCTTTGGCAACAGATGGTCTGGTAGCGGAACGTGAGCAAGGTATCACGATAGATGTAGCCCATATCTATTTCTCAACGGCAAAGAAAAGTTACATTATAGCGGATACACCTGGGCACGTAGAATATACGCGTAACATGGTAACTGGAGCTTCAACTTCACAAGCGGCGATCATTTTGATCGATGCACGTAAAGGGGTAATAGAGCAAACTAATAGACACTTCTTCATCAATAACCTATTACGCATAAAAGATGTAGTGGTAGCTATTAATAAGATGGATCTTGTGGACTATTCTGAAGAAACCTACAATGCAATTAAAGCTGATTTTGAGGCATTGATGGCAAAGAGAGATTATCAAGATCAGAAAATCACTTTTATTCCTGTAAGCGCGTTGAAAGGGGATAACGTAGTAAACTTGTCAGACAAGACCCCTTGGTATAAAGGACAGTCTTTGTTGGAGCATTTTGAAGCATTGGATAGAAAGGATATTTTCAATGTGGGTACACCACGCTTCCCGGTGCAATATGTTATCCGTCCAAAAACGGATGAACACCATGATTTTAGAGGATTTGCCGGTAAAGTATATGGTGGCGAATTAAGCGTAGGCGATGAGGTAGTGGCGCTTCCATCACAGACACGTTCTAAAATAAAGGATATTTATTTTCATGACAAGAAATATAAAACGGCATCAAGGAGATCATCGGTAACCATAACATTGGAAGATGAAATTAATTTGAGTCGCGGAGATATGTTAGTGAAAGCGGGTGATTTGCCAACGGTAGACAAGCAATTTACGGCAACGATCTCTTGGATGGATTCATTGCCTCTGGCAGCCGGTAATAAATATATTGTTCAACATGGTGTCAATAAAGTATTGGCAAAGGTAGAGCAAGTGCACCATAAGATCGCTCCGGATTATTCTGGTATAGATGAGAAAACGGAGTCTTTGGGCATGAATGATATTGCTCAAGTGAGTTTCCGTTTAAATAAACCAATTTTCTATGATCAATTTAAAAATCACAGAACAAACGGTTCATTTATATTGATCGATACAAAATCCAACAGTACCGTAGGTGCAGGATTCATAAGTTAATATAAACATGTCAATTTTATATTGACTGTTTTTATTAAGTCTATAAAATCTATAGGCAAAATATAGTAATAATTTATATCGGTATTTATACTGAACATTTAATACTAAGCAATGCAAAGTTTTAGAACAGAATTAGAAAATCAGGTAGTTGAAAAGGATATTCTTGAATTGGAACGTAAAATTCATGAGTTTCATGGTGGCAAGCTGGATGAAGAAAAATTTAGAAGTCTTCGATTGGCACGTGGTGTTTACGGACAGCGTCAAGAAGGGGTTCAAATGATTCGTATAAAGTTGCCTTATGGTAAGGTGACCTCTAAGCAGTTGCTTCGTATTTGTGATGTATCGGACGAATATTCTACAGGTAGATTGCATATTACCACACGCCAAGATATTCAGATCCACTATGTAGATTTGAATAGAACGCCGCAGTTGTGGGCAGAATTGGAGAAAGATGAAATTACCTTAAGGGAAGCCTGTGGTAACACGGTACGTAACGTAACTGCAAGTGAAACGGCTGGTATTGATGTTGATGAACCTTTTGACGTTTCACCATATGCACACGCATTATTTCAGTATTTCCTTAGAAATCCTGTAAGTCAAGAAATGGGGCGTAAGTTCAAAGTTTCTTTTTCCGCAAGTGATGCAGATACCGGTTTGTCCTATATGCATGATTTGGGCTTTATTGCCAAAATACAAAATGGTGAAATAGGTTTTAAAGTAATGCTTGGTGGCGGATTGGGTTCCCAACCACGACATGCCGATGAGTTGTATAGCTTTTTGCCTGCGGATCAGATAATTCCTTTAATGGAAACCGTAGTTCGTGTTTTTGACCGTTACGGTGAGCGTAAAAGTAGAGCTAAAGCTAGAATGAAGTTCTTGTTGAAAGATTTAGGTCTTGACGGATTTAAGGAGCTTTTGGCGGCAGAGAAAACGGCTGTACCTTTTGATACTTTTCCAATAGACCCAGAAGCATATCCTAAGGTAAAGGTGTCAGAATTAGAGGTTCCGGCAGTAGAGATTAGTGACGTAAAAGCTTTTGAACAGTGGAAATCTACCAACGTAATACCACAAAAACAACCAGGTTATGTTGCTTTGGGTATTAAAGTGTTATTGGGTGATTTCTATACGGATAAAGCACGTTTATTGGCAAACTTGGTGCAGAAATATGCAGCGGGTGAGTTAAGATTATCATTACGTCAAAACATTTTGATTCCTTTCGTAAAAGAAGAGAACGTAGCATTCTTTTATACTGAATTGGAAAAGTTAGGTTTTGTTGAGGCTGGTTATAATAAGGCTCTTGATATCACCGCTTGTCCAGGTACGGATACCTGTAATCTAGGAATAGCAAGTAGTACGGGAATTGCAGAGGAACTGGAAAGAGTGATAAAAACAGAATACCCAGATTATATAAATAACGATGATGTTGTTATAAAAATCAGTGGTTGTATGAATGCCTGTGGGCAGCACAATATGGCAAATATTGGTTTTCAGGGCATGTCCGTTCGTACAAAGGATAAATTGGTAGCTCCTGCGCTTCAGGTATTGTTGGGCGGTAGCAATGATGGTAACGGTAACGGTCGTTTTGCGGACAAAGTGGTGAAAGTGCCAAGTAAAAGAGGTCCGGAAGCATTGCGTTTGATCTTAAATGATTTTGATGCCAATGGTGGAGATCTATCGTTCCCGGATTATTATGCTGAAAAAGGACAAATGTATTTCTATGATTTTCTTACTCCATTATCTTCAATAGATGATTTAACGCCAGAAGACTTTATAGATTGGGGTAATACGGAGCGTTATGAAAAAGCTATCGGTGTAGGTGAGTGTGCCGGTGTTGTTATCGACTTGATCGCAACATTACTTTTTGAAAGTGAAGAAAAAATTCAGAATGCACAAGAAATGTTCGATGCCGAAAAATGGTCTGCCAGTATCTATCACGCATATTCTTCTATGGTAAACTCGGCTAAGGCGATGTTGACCGCAGAAAATACAAAAGTGAATACCCATGTAAGTATCATTAAGGATTTTGATGAGAAATTTGTTGCCGATGGTAGAATTGCCGTAGCTGGCGGATTTAAAAAATTGGTACTTCAATTAAATCAGAACGAACCAACAAAAGAATTTGCACAATCTTACATAAAGGATGCGAAAGAATTTTTGGAAACTGTTGAAAAGTTCAGACAGCAAGAATTGGCAGAAGCATAGATAATGGCAAATCATTTACAACATATAAAGAAACCTAAATTGACCGTAGTTGGTGCAGGACCAGGTGATGTGGAGCTGATTACGTTAAAAGCGATCAGAACGCTGGAAAATGCCGATGTGGTTTTGTACGATGCTTTGGTGAACGAGGAGTTGCTGGATTATGCCAAGAATGCGGAATTGATTTTTGTAGGTAAACGCAAAGGATGCTATGCATATCAACAAGAGCAAATTAATGAGCTTATTGTAAGTAGGGCAAAATCTAACGGACATGTGGTGCGGTTAAAAGGAGGAGATCCTTTTGTATTCGGTCGCGGTTCGGAAGAAATGGAATATGCCGCCTCGCATGGGTTGCAAGTAGCCATGGTACCAGGTATATCGTCAAGTTTAAGTGTGCCTGCATATCAAAACATTCCGGTAACAAAAAGAGGTTCTTCAGAAAGTTTTTGGGTAATTACAGGAACTACAAAAGAGCATAAACTATCAACAGATGTTGCCCTAGCTGCAAAAAGTAGTGCTACGGTAGTCATATTGATGGGGATGTCAAAACTCCCTCAGATAGTAGAATTATTTAAGTCTGAAGGTAAATCGGAATTACCTATAGCTATAATTCAGAACGGAACGCGAAAGAATGAAAAAATAGGAGTTGCGACTATAGATACCATAGTTGATGTGGTGGAGAAAGAAAATCTTTCTAATCCTGCTATCATTATCATAGGAGAAGTAGTTAGACATCGTGAAGCGTTAGCGAAGGCAACTCATAAGTTTGCTGAAGAGCATGTCAGTTTTGTTGAAGTAAATAAAGCTTAGCATATTTAGTAAAGGATAAGTATATAGAATAAGTGAAATTAAAAGAAGCTAAAAAGTAGTTGTATAGAATGATGTCAACTTTGTAGAATTACTTTTTACTAAAAAGAGAATTATGATTAAAACAGATATGCTCATTATAGGAGCGGGACCTACCGGATTGTTCACGGTATTTGAAGCAGGATTATTAAAGTTAAAAACGCATTTAATAGATGCATTGCCACAACCAGGTGGTCAGTGTTCAGAGATATATCCTAAAAAGCCTATCTATGATATTCCTGCATTTCCAGAAATTTTGGCAGGTACTTTGGTAGACAACCTTATGGAACAGATAAAGCCTTTTGAACCAGGATTTACCTTGGGAGAAAGAGCGGAATCGCTAGATAAGTTAGAAGATGGTTCTTTTGTGGTAACTACCAATAAAGGAACAAAGCACAATGCACCTGTAGTGGTAATTGCAGGTGGTCTGGGTTCTTTTGAGCCAAGAAAACCACCTATTTCTAATATTGTAAACTTTGAAGATACAGGTGTTTCCTATATGATCAAAGATCCAGAAGTATATCGCGATAAAAAAGTGGTTATTGCCGGTGGAGGTGATTCTGCCTTGGACTGGGCTATATTTTTGACCGATGTAGCGGCAGAAGTAACCTTGGTACACAGAAGGGATGAATTTAGAGGGGCATTGGATTCCGTTGAAAAAGCATCTGAACTGGCGAAATTGGGTAAAATCAAGTTGATTACCAAAGCTGAGGTAAAAGAGCTGCACGGTGAAAATGAACTTAAGGCAGTAGTTATTAAGCACACGGACAAGGAAAAAGAAGATACTTATTTAGAAGTGGATAATTTTATTCCTTTATTCGGTCTGTCTCCAAAATTAGGTCCTATAGGTGATTGGGGCTTGGAAATTCAGAAAAATGCTATTAAAGTAAATAACGCAAAAGATTACCAGACCAACATACCGGGAGTATATGCAATTGGTGATGTTAATACTTACGAAGGTAAGTTGAAATTGATACTTTCAGGTTTCCATGAAGCAGCCGTTATGTGCCAATATGCATACCAGCAGATCAATCCAGGTAAGCGCTTTGTAATGAAATATACTACTGTTGGTGGTGTTGAAGGTTTTGATGGTTCTAAGAAGGAAGCAAAGAAAGAAGTAGTACAGAGTATCGCATAAATTAAATTATTTGAGTAGTACGGCCTCCGGATGCTTTAGACGTGTGGGGGCTTTTTTTGTGACATTTTTTAAGAATTTCGTTGGCTAAAAAAACCATTGAAGTCTTGGTAAAGAGCGAGTAGTGCCGTTACTTTGCAATTCGTTCCTAATTAAATTGTATTGTTATCAAGAAAGGCGGAGGGACTAGACCCTGTGAAACCTTGGCAACCCTTTCCGTAGTGGAAAAGAAGGTGCTACATTCTATCCTCATTCAAAAGGACAGATAACTAAAGAAAGAACATAATTACCTTCCTTTCCTTACTTGATATCATATATTTTAAAGCGAACAAATAATTTGTTAAGCGTAAAATGAAGGATATAAAAGAAATTTTAAAAGAGCGTATTTTAATACTGGATGGTGCCATGGGTACTATGCTTCAACGTTATAAGTTTACTGAAGAAGATTTTAGGGGAGAACGCTTTAAGGATTGGGAACATCCGTTGCAAGGTAACAATGATTTGTTGTCGTTAACGCAACCCGATGCTATAGCAGATGTTCACCGTCAGTATTTTGATGCTGGGGCAGATATTGTAGAGACCAATACCTTTTCCGGAACTACGATTGCTATGGCAGATTATTTTATGGAAGATTTGGTGTATGAGCTCAACTATGAATCTGCGCGTATTGCCAAAATGGTAGCAGATGAGTTCACTGCAAAAGAACCAAATAAACCTCGTTTTGTAGCCGGTAGTATTGGACCCACCAATAAAACGGCAAGTATGTCACCAGATGTAAATGATCCAGGTTATAGGGCTATTTCTTTTGATGAGCTACGTATTGCATATAAACAACAGGTAGAAGCTTTATTAGATGGTGGGTCGGATATTTTATTGGTAGAAACCATTTTTGACACCCTCAATGCCAAGGCGGCATTATTTGCCATAGAAGAAGTTAAAGAAGAACGAAATATAGATGTTCCCATAATGGTTAGCGGTACTATTACCGATGCATCCGGTAGAACGTTATCGGGTCAAACGGCCGAGGCATTTTTAATATCCATATCCCACATTCCTATTTTATCGGTTGGGTTTAATTGTGCTTTAGGTGCAAACCAGTTGGTACCTCATTTAGAGGTGTTGTCCACCAAAAGTGAACATGCGGTCTCAGCGCACCCCAATGCCGGTTTGCCTAATGCATTTGGAGAGTACGACGAAACTCCTGAGCAAATGGCGGAACAGATCAAGGAATACGCGGAAAAAGGATTGGTAAATATAGTTGGTGGATGTTGCGGAACCACTCCGGAACATATTACTGCGATTGCTGAGGTTGTGAAAAATTTTGCTCCGCGTCAGTTTTAGTTGTTGGTAAATAAATCGTTTTTCGTTGCACGTTAATGGTTTATCGTGGTTTTTTAAATATGATATGGATTATAAAGAATTAGATATTTGGGTACAGGCTAGGATGTTGGTGAAAACAGTATATGTTTTGACGAAGTCCTTTCCACAAGATGAGCAATTTTCTTTAACCTCACAGGTGAGAAGATGTGTTATATCTGTTCCTTCAAATATTGCTGAAGGTTGTGGAAGACAATCCAATAAAGAAACAATTCATTTTTTACATATTGCTAGAGGCTCCTTATTCGAGTTGGAAACCCAGTTGATTTTAGCAGGAGATTTAAATTATATTTCAGATACAGATATCGTTTTGAAAGAAATAGAAAGAGTGAAAAAGTTGTTGAACGGATTCATAAATTATCACAAGAAGTTATGAGTAAAGAAAACGAACAACGAACAACGAATAACGAACAACGTTTTCTAAAGCTTAGCGGCCTAGAACCCCTGATTGTAACTCCAGAAACCAATTTCATAAACGTTGGTGAGCGAACAAACGTTGCGGGTTCAAAAAAGTTTCTTCGTTTAGTAAAAGAGGAAAAGTTTGAAGAGGCATTGGCAGTGGCTAGGGAGCAGGTTGAAAATGGTGCCCAGGTTATTGATATTAACATGGATGACGGATTGATCGATGGTAAACAGGCTATGGTGAAATTTTTGAATCTTGTTATATCGGAGCCGGATATTTCTCGTGTGCCTATTATGATCGACAGTTCTAAATGGGAAATCATTGAAGCTGGTCTGCAAGTTGTTCAAGGTAAATGTGTGGTAAATTCCATAAGCTTAAAAGAGGGCGAAGAACAATTTATACACCACGCCAAACTCATAAAAAGATATGGTGCCGCGGTAATTGTTATGGCTTTTGATGAGGTAGGTCAGGCAGATAATTATGACCGTAGAATTGAAATAGCAAAACGTTCGTATGATGTTTTGGTGAACAAGGTAAATTTTGCACCGGAGGATATCATTTTCGATTTAAATATTTTTCCGGTAGCAACGGGAATGGATGAGCATAAATTAAATGCTGTCGATTTTATTGAAGCTACAAGATGGGTCCGTGAAAACTTGCCACATGCCAGTGTAAGTGGTGGCGTTAGTAATGTTTCGTTTTCATTTAGGGGCAATAACCCGGTGCGTGAGGCTATGCACTCGGTCTTCTTGTACCACGCTATAAAAGCGGGTATGAACATGGGTATTGTAAATCCGAGTATGCTAGAGGTGTATGATGATATTCCTAAAGACTTATTGGAATATGTAGAAGATGTTATTCTAAATAGAAGAGATGATGCAACGGAGCGCTTGCTAGATTTTGCCGAATCTGTAGTTGGTAAAACCAAGGAAAGTAAAATAGATCTATCGTGGCGAGAAGAACCTTTACAAGAGCGTATTACCCGTGCCTTGGTAAAAGGTATTGATCAATATATTATTGAAGATGTTGAAGAAGCCAGGTTGGCTGCCAATAAGCCAATTGAAGTTATTGAGGGCAACTTAATGACGGGTATGAACGTGGTGGGCGATTTATTCGGTAGCGGAAAAATGTTCTTGCCGCAAGTGGTAAAATCTGCCCGAGTGATGAAGAAGGCGGTAGCTTATTTATTACCCTATATTGAAGAAGAAAAGTTATTGAATCCGCAAGTTGGAGATTCTGATAATGCCGGAAAGATTTTAATGGCAACCGTAAAGGGCGATGTTCATGATATTGGTAAAAATATTGTGGGTGTAGTATTGGCCTGTAACAATTATGAGATCGTTGATCTAGGCGTAATGGTGCCACCAGAAAAAATTATTGCAGCAGCTATTGAGCATAATGTAGATATTATAGGGCTTAGCGGATTAATTACGCCATCATTGGATGAGATGGTGCATTTGGCAAAGGAAATGGAACGTAAAGATTTCAGTATTCCGTTGTTGATCGGTGGTGCAACCACCAGTAAGGCACATACCGCGGTAAAGATTGATCCACAATATAAAGAGGCAGTAGTTCATGTAAACGATGCCTCTAGAGCAGTAACCGTGGTGGGCGATTTGTTGCAAAAAGAAACATCTACGAGCTATAAGAAAAGTATAAAAGATGATTATGATGTGTTTAGGGAAAAGTTCTTGAACCGTTCATCTAGTAAAACCTATAAGCCAATTTCTGCAGCACGGAGAAATAAGTTTAAAATAGATTGGAAAACTTCTGAAATTGTAAAGCCGAACAAATTGGGTATTCAGGTGATCGAAGATCTAGATCTGAATGTTTTGGTACCCTATATAGATTGGACTCCCTTCTTCAGAAGTTGGGAACTGCATGGTAAATATCCTGCAATATTGACCGATGAGGTTGTTGGGGAACAAGCAACCGATTTATTCGCAGACGCTCAAGAGATGCTGAACAAGATAATTTCCGAAAAGAAATTAAAAGCTAAAGGTGTATTTGGACTGTTTCCTGCGAATTCCATTAATGACGATGATATTTTAGTCGATACTAGTTCAAGTTTAGAAGGGAATACTGGGTCGCCTAGCGGAGCCAAAACAGATGGGAACTATACTTTCCGTACCCTTCGCCAACAATTAGAGCGTAGGGAAGGAGTCGCAGATTATGCCTTGGCGGATTTTATTGCTCCAAAAGAATCTGGGAAACAAGACTACATGGGTTGTTTCTGTGTATCCACAGGTTTTGGTACGGCAGAAATGGCGGCGCAATATGAGAAAGACCTAGATGACTATAACTCCATCATGGTAAAGGCATTGGCGGATCGTTTAGCCGAAGCATTTGCTGAATACTTGCATAAAGAAGTGAGAACAGCGCATTGGGGTTATGCCGCCAATGAAGATCTGAGCAATGAAGATTTAATAAAGGAATCTTATAAAGGTATTCGTCCTGCGCCTGGTTATCCTGCTTGTCCCGATCACTTGGAAAAATTGACCATTTGGGATGTTCTGAAAGTAAAGGAAACCATAGGTGTGGAGTTAACAGATAGTCTTGCCATGTGGCCGGCCGCATCTGTAAGCGGATATTATTTTGGTAACCCGGAAGCCCGTTACTTTGGTCTTGGTAAAATAAAACTGGATCAAGTAAAGGATTTTGCGGAACGAAAGGGGATTTCGTTTGAAGAAGCCGAGAAATGGCTTGCACCAAATATAGTGGACTAATGCGTTAGGGATTGCAGCGGCATCTTTTTCTATTTCTGAACTGTGCCAATGTTAAGTAAAAAGAGTTGTTGAAATAGAAAAAATATAGCGAAAAGCCCGCCCGAACGCCCAAAGAAGAATTAAAGTAAATAAGCCTCTTGAAGGTTTGCTCATAACCAAGAGTAAAAGAATATAAAATGAAAGTTACAGACCATATCACCAATGCAAAGGGAAAAACACTTTTTTCTTTTGAGATCGTACCGCCGGTAAAGGGGAGAAATATTCAGGAATTGTACAATAATATTGATCCTTTAATGGAGTTTAACCCTCCGTTCATTGATGTGACTACATCGCGTGAAGAAACTATCTATATTAAAAAAGAAGGGCTTTTAGATAAGAAGACTACACGTATGAGACCTGGTACTGTGGGTATTTGTGCATCTATTCAACATAAATATAATGTAGATACGGTGCCTCATGTGCTTTGTGGCGGTTTCACCAAGGAGGAGACGGAATACTTGTTGGTTGATTGTCATTATTTAGGCATACAGAATGTAATGGCTTTACGTGGTGATGCCCGAAGTGAGCAAAAATATTTTGAGCCTACTGATGGAGGACACCCGTTTGCTATAGATTTGGTAAAGCAGATCCAGGATTTGAATAAAGGTAAATATTTACATGAAACCGTGGAGAGCGAACACAGTAGTGAGTTCTGTATAGGGGTGGCGGGTTATCCGGAAAAACATTTAGAATCTCCATCATTACAATCGGACCTAAAGCGATTAAAGGAAAAGGTAGATGCCGGTGCGGATTATGTGGTTACGCAAATGTTCTTTGATAATAAGAAGTATTTTGAATTTGTAGAAGCTGCAAAGGAAATAGGAATTACCGTACCTATTATACCGGGCATTAAGCCTATTGCCGTAAAGAGGCACATGCAATTATTGCCGCAGGTGTTCAGAATAGATATGCCACAAGATTTAATAGAAGCTGTTGATGCTTGTGCCACCAACAAAGATGTACGTAAAGTAGGTATAGAATGGGCAATTCAACAATCTAAGGAATTGAAGGCGGCAGGTGTTCCTGTATTGCATTACTATTCTATGGGGAAATCCGATAATATTAAGGCAATAGCGGAAGCACTATTTTAAAGGTTTAAAAAGTATTTAGTAGATCGTATTACGAACAAAATGTCCGATAATGATAATACTTTGTACTTAATACTTCGTACTTGATACTTATAACTATTTTTGCCTACAATGAATTTTAAGTTTCTAACCATTGTAATGCTATCGGTAAGTTTTTGCTTTGCGCAAGAAGCTATCGAGAAAAAGAAGTACACGCTTGATGCCAATCAGTTCTATGGTTCCATCATACTGCACAATCCAGATATTTCGCATTTGATCACATCGCACCCGGCAGGGGTTATTTTAAGTTATAACCGCAAAACATACGGGGAAGAAGAATGGGAAGAGTTGTATAATTATCCGGATCTGGGTTACTCTTTTATTTATCAGAATACGAACAACAGCACGTTGGGCGATAATTATGGTTTGTATGCGCACTACAATTTTTATTTTTTTAGGCGGAACATGCAATTACGCGTAGGGCAAGGTATTGCATACGCTACTAATCCGTACGATAAAGAGACCAATTTTAGAAATAATGCCTACGGCTCGGATTTTTTAAGTTCAACCTATTTAATGTTGAACTATCATAAAGAGAATATTATAAAAGGATTGGGTTTTAAGGCAGGTGTGTCCGTAATTCACTATTCCAACGCCAATTTTAGGGCACCGAATACGTCTACTAATACCTTGGCATTTAATGCCGGTTTTGTATATGATCTAGATGGTGGTGCTGAAATTGATTATGTACACAGGGAAAAAGAAAAATTGACTGAGCCATTGCGTTACAATTTTGCGTTGAGAGCTGGTTTAAACGAGAGTGATGTTATTGATTCCGGTCAATATGGCTTTGTAGTGCTTTCTGCCTATGCCGATAAAAGGGTTGGAAGAAAAAGTGCTCTTCAAGTGGGGACAGATGTATACTTTTCTAATTTTTTGAAAGAGTTGATCAGGTATCAAAGTATTGCTTTTCCAGAGAATAATGTAGATGCCGATGATGATTATAAAAGGGTAGGTGTATTTGCGGGTCATGAACTGTTCATTAATGAAATGTCCGTCATTTCACAATTTGGCTACTATGTATATTATCCGTTCGATTTTGAAGGTCGCACCTATTTGCGTGTGGGATTAAAGCGCTATTTTGGAGATAAAGTTTTTGGGGCGTTAACCTTAAAGTCTCACGGTGCAAAAGCGGAAGCGGTAGAATTTGGGATAGGAATACGATTGTAGAAATATGATGTTAGAAAATAGAAAACATAAAATAGACATTTGGACAAAAGGGATGTACCAAACATTTTTGACCTTCACTACTATGTTTGTTTTGCTGCTCATAGCTAATTCTTGCGATTCTGAAAACGCTTCAGATTGTTTTCAGAGTACAGGTGATATGATACGAGAGGAAGTTACAGTAGCTGAATTTACGAGTATTACCGTATTTGAGAATGTGACTTTGGTTATAAAACAAGGCGACACCCAAAAAGTAGAAATAGAAACCGGTGAAAATCTTAGAAATGAGGTTTCTGCTGTTGTAGAAGATGGTCAATTATTACTGACCGATACGAACGATTGTAATTATGTAAGAGATTATGCTACCACTACGATCTACGTAATTACCCCTAATTTGACCAGTATACGTAGCAGTACAGGTTTTCCTATTAAAAGTGACGGAGTTTTGGCTTTTGATAGCTTAAGATTGTTGTCTGAAAGTTTTACGAATCCGGAAGCAGAAACAACAGATGGGGAATTTGATCTAGATTTAGAAGTGGCTTCGTTAAGTTTAACGGTTAACGGCATTGCCTATTTTAAGTTGAAAGGAACTGCGGAAAGTATGAGTATTACCATAGCTGCAGGTGATTCTAGAATTGAGGCTGAAGCATTGATCGCTGATCGGGTTACCATAAACCATAGAGGTTCAAATGATATTTTAGTGAATCCGCAAGAAAGTCTTACCGGAGTATTAAGGGGTACTGGCGATTTACAAAGCTATAACCGCCCGGCAACTGTTGAAGTGGAAGAATTGTATAACGGAAGATTGATTTTTGTGGAATGAATCCCATTTTAAAATATCTGAAAAATGTATTCGCTACTAAACGAGTGTTGGGAGATGACCCGACTTTGACCGGATTGGTAAAAGCAGATGCTGTTTTACAAGATATGTATGCCGATGATAAATTTCCAGGATTGGCAATTACGGTTTTAAAAGAGGGAAAAACCATTTTCCAAAAAGGGTATGGGTATGCGGATTTAGATACCAAAAGATATGTAGACCCAAAATCCTCAATTTTTAGAATTGCAAGTGTATCCAAGCCTATAGCGGCTACCGCATTGGCACATATGGTGCAAGAAGGGTTGATCTCATTAGACGAATCTTTCTATACCTATCTGCCAGATTACCCCAAGAAAAAGTGGGATTTCACTATTCGTCAATTGGCTAGCCATACAGCAGGTATACGTGTGTATAAAGGCAAGGAATTCGCCTTGAACGAACCTTTTGGGATAAAGGATAGTTTATCAATTTTTAAAAACGATCCGTTGGTATTTGAACCAGGTACCGAATATTTGTACAATAGTTTTGATTGGGTAATGATTTCGGCGGCCATGCAAGAAGCAAGTGGTATTCCGTTTGAAGCATATGTGCAGGAGAAAGTATTGGATCCATTGGGAATGAAAAACACATACATACCTAGAAGGCATCCTGATGATAACCTTAAGCAATCGGATATAGATGTGAATGCTATTGCAACATCCGAAGCACAGAACAATATAACTGCATTTTATACCAAAAGCTTGTCCGGGTTTAGAAAAGCGACTCCCGTAGATATCTTTTACAAGCTTGCTGGTGGAGGTTATTTATCAACTTCAGAAGATATTGCCAAATTCGGTCAGGCATTTTTAGATCAAAAAGTAGGGGTCAATGAAGCTATTTTGCATCAATTTTTAACTGCTCAGCTAGTAAACGGTAATTCTACATACTACGGTTTAGGTTGGCAGGTAAGTGAAGATGCCAAAGGGCGTAAGTTTTTTGGACATGTGGGTAGTGGGGTAGGTGGGTATTCCAATTTTTTCGTGTATCCAAAAGAGCAATTGGTGTTTTCAATTCTGATCAATAGTACAGACCCTAAAGTACAAGAAGATCTTGATGTTGTGATAGATTCTTTTTTTGATGAGCTTGATTACAACTGATTTAATGTTTTTTAAAATTTAAAGAAAGGGTATATTAGTCTCGCTAACCGTGAGATTTTTAATATAGAATGAGCTTACCACCAGAAACCACCCCAGTTGAAGAGAAAAAAAAGAACATAAAATGGCTTCAACGACTTAAAGAAGAAAGTTGGGAAGCAGAATTGCTAGTTTCTGCAATTGCCATTTTTGGAACGTTTCAACTATTTGGTTTAATAGAATGGGTTACAAATAAATACATTGATCTATTACCTGTTGAGCAATACATTTATGGGTATATGATTGTTTTTTTAGGCTTGTTGGCTATTAGTATCTTGGTCTCTATGTTCGTAATTCATTTCGTTTTACGAGCGTATTGGATTGGATTAGTAGGGTTGAATTCTGTTTTTCCAGATTATAGTATTGAAGATAGTGTATACTCTAAAATTTATACCGAGAAGATTTTGTCCATACTCCCAAAGCAACAAGATACTATTCAAAAGGTAGATGAATTATGCAGTGTAATTTTTTCTTCAGCATTCACTATTCTATTGATTTATTCTTACATGTCCTTGTTTTTAAGTATTTATATGCTGATATATAACTTGTTATTGGATTATGTGCCGAGTTATATACTGTTAATACCTTTATTTATAATTTCAGGTCTTCTTGTATTACAAATGATTTTTAGTGTCATCGGAAATTTAAAAAAGTACAAGTCTAATGTAATGGTACAAACTTGGATGTTTAAATTGGTCAAATTTACATCAATGGTTACCTATGGTCCTTTATACCGTAATTTACTGCAGGTTTCAATGGTTTTTGGGTCTAATTTTAAGAAGAAAAAATCTTTAGTTTATCTCGTGCTATCGTTTTTTGCATCAGGCATATTTTTGACATTAGTGAAATTTCAAGATACCAATATTCCTCATTTGATTTTTCCAAAAGATCATGATGTAAATCTAATGTACTTGAGTTATTATAGTGATCAAAACCCTGATGAATCATTTTTGTTGACTCCACAAATACAGTCTGATATTATAATGGGTGAGACTGTAAAGCTGTTTATTCCCGTATTTCATCATGAACGTAATTATCAAGCTGCTACTTGCGGCGAATATCAAGAAGACGATAGTTTGTCCAATGAACAGGAAAGAGTTAAATCTAGAAAATTTTATCTTGATTGCTATAATAAATATCATATGGTTACTTTGAACGGTCAATTACTGAATATAGATTTTCTCAAAAAAGATCATGCCGTTTCAGAGCAATTTGGTATTGTTGGTTTTATAGATAAAGAGTTTTTGAAAAAAGGAGAGAATACTCTAGTGGTAACAAAAACACTAGGCGATGTAAAAGAGTTTACATGGACTATTCCCTTCTATTATCAGCCCAATGCACAATTAAAGTAACTTTTTAACGCTATGAGATTATCAAATTTAAATTTATTGACATGAAGGTAAAGTGTTTTTTAATTGTATTGTTTGCAATGGCTATAAACGTTTCTGCACAAGAAATTACAACGTTTACGGGCATATGGGGAATGGAGTATTATCAAGACGATAAGGAAATTACCAAGAAGGAAGTAAAAGAATTATTTTCTAATAATGATGGAATTTATAGCGACTGGAAAAAAGCTGACACAAAAAAGAGTATCGCTACCATTGCTTTAGTCGGCGAAATAGTTGGAGTAACCTGGGGCTCGGTAGAATTATTTAACAATGACCCTGTTGTAAGTGACAGGGATAAAGCGAGAAAGGCAATTGGGCCATTATTGGGTGGTATTGGCTCTGGTATAATTGCTATTATATTTTTGAATGGTTCTAATAAGGCAAGAAAACAAGCTATACTTGCTTATAATAAGCAATTTGATGATAAAACGGCTTTTAAACTTAGACCGGTAGCTAATGAGAATGGACTAGGTATTGCACTTAGATGGTAAGAGGTTTAAAGATTTAACACAAAACCTTCACTTTTTGAGAAAGAAATTGATTTTTATAAAAAAATAAAATCCAAAACAGCCACTTTTAAATATAATTACTACATTAGCCACAGATTACAAAAGTGATGACAAAACAATATTTCTGGAACGGTTTTTATTTTTACTTCTTTTTTAAGAGAGGTACGGGACTGTTGTAGTATATTTTAAATATAAAATAGAATCTAAGTTCCGATGTACATCGGAACTTTTTTTTTTGAATAAAACGGAGCAAAAGTGAGTCTAAAAATAGCCATACAGGGAATAAAGGGCAGTAACCACCATCAAGTGGCAAAAGATTGTTATGGTGATGATATTGAGTTGGTAGAATGCCTTTCTTTTGATGCTTTGGTAGATAAGTTGTTGACCAAAGAAGCTGATCAGGGTGTTATGGCCATTGAAAATTCCATTGCAGGATCTATCATTCCTAATTATGCTTTGGTAAACCATAATGACCTACACATCATTGGGGAGTATTATTTAAACATCCATCACAACTTAATGGTATTAAAGGGCCAGAAGATTGAGGATATAACAGAAGTAAGTTCACACCCAATGGCACTATTGCAGTGTAAGGAATATTTTAGACAATATCCGCATATAAAATTGGTGGAAGACGTAGATACGGCAGAGACCGCAAAGCGAATTCAAAAAGAAAAACTTAAGCATGTAGCGGCTATTGCTCCTAACGTTGCGGCAGAATTATATGGATTGGACATCGTAGCGAACGACATACAAACCATTCAAAATAATGCTACGCGTTTTATCATTGTAAAAACAAAAAATGATGCACTGCCAGAGGCAGAGATCAGTAAGGCGTCTTTACGGTTTTTAACCGACCATAAAAGGGGTAGTTTGGCGGCAGTGCTTAATGTCATGAGCGATTGTAGATTGAATTTAACCAAAATACAGTCGTTACCGGTGATAGAAACACCTTGGAAATATGCTTTTTTTGTTGATGTAACTTTTAATGATTATGCAGATTTTACGAAGGCTAAAAGTCTATTGAACATCATGGCGGAAGACTTTAAGATTTTGGGTGAATATAAAAATGTAAGACAATGATACGTACTGCCAAAAGGTTAGATACCATACAGGAATACTACTTCTCAAAAAAATTGAGAGAAGTTCGTGGTTTAATGGCACAAGGTAAACCTATCATTAATATGGGTATTGGTAGTCCTGATCTGGCTCCATCCCCAGAGGTTTTAAAAGCCATACAAGCAGCAGTGTTAGAGAACGGTGCGCACCAATACCAAAGTTACCAAGGCTTGCCTCAGTTAAGAGATGCCATAGCCAATTTTTATAGGAATAAATTTGGTGTTACCGCAGACCCAAATACCGAAATTTTACCATTAATGGGGTCAAAAGAAGGTATAATGCATATAAGCCTGGCTTTTTTGAACGAGGGTGATGAGGTATTGATACCAAATCCCGGGTACCCAACATACACCTCTGTAACCAATTTGGTAGGGGCCGTGCCAAAATACTATGATTTAACCGCTGATAATGGTTGGTTTCCAGATTTGGAGGCATTGGCAAAGCAAGATTTATCAAGGGTAAAGGTGATGTGGTTAAGCTATCCTCATATGCCAACAGGTGCTACGGCAACCAAAGAGCAGTTTATAAAGATGGTGGCATTTGCCCAAGAGCATGATATTTTATTGGTGAACGATAATCCATATAGTTTTGTCCTGAATGACGAACCTGCCAGTATTTTAAGCTTGCCCAATGCAAAAAAGGTATGTTTAGAATTGAATTCTTTGAGTAAGACGTTCAACATGGCCGGTTGGCGTGTAGGTTTTGTTTTAGGTAGCGAAGAGCATATCAATGCTATTTTAAAGGTGAAGAGCAATATGGATTCCGGCATGTTCTACGGCATACAAAAAGGAGCAATTGCCGCCTTGAATAGCAGTGATGACTGGTTTAAGGAACTAAATGAAGTTTATGGTAAGCGAAGAGAATTGATCTATAAGTTGGTAGACAAGCTTGGCTGTTCATATGATCGTAACGCTGTAGGCATGTTCGTTTGGGCTAAATTGCCGGCAGGCAGTGTATCATCAGAAGAGTTCATAGATGATATTTTATATAAGAAAGATCTGTTTATTACGCCAGGAACCATTTTTGGGAGTAATGGTGAAGGCTATATTCGTTTTTCACTATGTATAACGGAGAATAAGATAGAAGAGGCAATTAAAAGATTTGAATAATAGGTCTTAAGACTAAAGCGTAGCTTTAAAATGAATGTATTTGTAATAGGTATCGGTTTAATAGGAGGTTCTTTGGCGAAAGACATAAAGTCGGCATTCGACAATGTTACCGTCTATGGCATAGAATCTAATGAAGCAAACTTAGCTGAAGCATTGTCTTTGGGTATTGTAGATAAGAAAGCTACCTATCAAGATTTACAATTAGCAGATATGGTCATTGTAAGTATACCGGTAGATGTTATGGTTACCGAGCTTCCTGTTATATTGAATGCCGTTCATGAAGATTGTGTTGTTTTAGATGTTGGGTCTACCAAATCCATGATTTGCAAGGTGTTGGAAAATCATCCTAAGAGAAGAAATTTTTTGGCATGCCATCCTATTGCAGGAACGGAGTTTTCGGGTCCGTCCGCAGCGATCAACAATTTATTCAAAGACAAAACAAATATTATTTGTGAGGTAGAGTTAACGGCATTTAAGCTCCAAGAAAGAGCGTTAAAAGTTTTTCAAGCTATTGGCATGAGAATACGTTATATGAACCCTGTTGCTCATGATAAGCATATTGCTTACGTATCGCATTTATCGCACATAAGTTCGTTCATGTTGGGTAAAACAGTGATCGAGAAAGAGAAGAACGAGCGTGATATTTTTGACATGGCCGGTAGTGGGTTTGAAAGTACGGTGCGTTTGGCAAAGAGTTCTCCTGCCATGTGGACACCTATTTTTAAACAGAATAAAGAGAATGTGGTAGAAACTTTGGAGGAGTACATTCAAAATCTAACCGCATTTAAGGAACTGTTGTTGAAAGATGATTATGAGGGCATTTATAATGAAATGAATAATACGAATAAGATTAAAGGAATATTAAAAAGAAATACCGTTAAACAAGAAATAGAATAAGTAAAAATGGAAAATTCAAAACAAATGAGAACATGGTTGGATGATTTAAACCTTGACCATCCACTAGTAATAGCAGGGCCATGTAGTGCGGAAACCGAGGAGCAAGTGTTAGGTATAGCACACTCCCTAAAAGATACCGATGTAAACTATTACAGAGCAGGTATATGGAAACCACGTACTCGCCCAGGAAATTTTGAAGGTGTAGGAGCTTTGGGGCTTAAGTGGCTTCAAAAGGTAAAGGCTGAAACAGGTATGAAAACGGCTACCGAGGTGGCTAACCGTGCTCATGTGGAATTAGCTTTAGAGCATGATATAGATTTATTATGGATAGGGGCAAGATCAACTGTTAGTCCGTTCATCATGCAAGAATTGGCAGATGCACTTAAGGGCACCGACAAGGTTGTATTGGTAAAGAACCCGGTTAATCCAGATTTAGCTTTATGGTTAGGCGGTATTGAAAGGTTACATACGGCAGGTATTAAAAAATTAGGTGCAATTCATAGAGGATTCTCTACATATGAGAAAACCAAGTATAGAAATATACCGGAATGGCAAATGGCGATCGAATTTCAGAACAGATTTCCAGATTTACCTTTGATCAACGATCCATCGCATATTACGGGTAAGAGAGATATGATCTTTGATGTTTCTCAGACTGCTTTAGATTTAAATTTTGACGGATTAATGATCGAAACGCACCATGATCCTGATAATGCATGGAGTGATGCCGCTCAACAGGTAACTCCAGAGAAATTGGTTCAGATTATGAGAGACCTAAAAATTAGAAAAGAGAGCGATCCAGAGGCGGAATACAATTCTCAATTAAGTAACCTTAGAGCACAGATCGATGTTATTGATAACCAATTGATCGAGACTCTAGGTAAAAGAATGAAAGTTTCTGATAGTATAGGTGAACTTAAAAAGCAAAAGAATGTTGCCGTGCTACAATCTAATAGATGGAACCAAATTCTGGGAGCAATGATTCTTGAAGGGGAAAGTAAGGGACTTAGTGAAGAATTTGTTCTTCGTATGTTCAAGGCTATTCACCAAGAGTCTATCAACCACCAAGAAAAGATAGTGAACGGTTAAGGTTTACATAACTTTATAAATACAAAACATCCGTAATATGCGGATGTTTTTTTATGTCTTAATTTTAATAAGTAAGAAAAATAATACATTTTAACAATATCCTTAATTATGAACCGTTAGGGGTCTAAAGAACCATTTTAACCAATCAAAAAGTATGAAGAAAGTAGTATTGTTTACGTTCATGTTAATGGCATCATTTGCTGTAAAAGCCCAATCGTATATAGGCTTTTTAACAGATAATTACAGTGGTGTCAATAGTGTGATCTCTAACCCTGCAAATATTGCAGATTCACGTTTTAAAACAGATATTAATCTAATAGGAGCTAGTGGTTTTTTAGCTAATGACTATGTAGGTGTTGGGTATTCTGATTTGGTTTCCAGTGATTTTGACTATGATACAGATGCATTATTGACCCTTTCGGATAACAATAATTTTTCTGGTAATGTAGATGTGTTAGGTCCTTCGTTTATGTTTAATGTTGGTAGAAAATCTTCTATTGCCATATTTACAAGAGCAAGAAGTTTTGTGACGGGAAATGAATTTA
This sequence comes from Maribacter dokdonensis DSW-8, assembly GCF_001447995.1. Taxonomy (NCBI): domain Bacteria; kingdom Pseudomonadati; phylum Bacteroidota; class Flavobacteriia; order Flavobacteriales; family Flavobacteriaceae; genus Maribacter; species Maribacter dokdonensis. The sequence continues at coordinate 266,173 of NZ_LDPE01000003.1, forward strand.
ATGGAGAAAGTATAGATGACCTTGACGATAGTATTGATGAAAGTCAAGACTTTTTGGTAAACGAAGGTGATTTCTTTGCCGCCGGTCATGGTTGGGCAGAAGTGGGGATCACGTATGCACAAGAATTAATGAATAAAGAAGAGCATTTCTTAAAAGGTGGTCTGTCATTTAAATATTTGAAAGGATTTGGTAATGCCTATGTGGCCGGTAGAAATGTAACTATTGATTATGATGCGGATGGTGCTACATTACCGGATAATTCTACTATTGGAACTTTAGCATCTACAGGAGATCTAATTTATGGAAGAGCTGATCAGTATGATGTTGAAGATTATGATTATGAAGTGCCAGATGCTAACGGATTTGGGTTTGACCTGGGATTCGTTTATGAATGGAGACCAGATTATGAAGATTATGTGGTAACGGGTGCTGATGGAGAAAAAACCGTCATGAAAGATAAAAATAAGTATAAACTAAAATTTGGTTTGTCGCTTACAGATGTAGGTTCGGTAAATTACAAAGGTAGTTTAGTAGATACCTATAATATCAATAATACCATTACACAAGACGATTATGATAATATAGAGGATTCAGATGATCTTCAGAATTTATATACGTTCACCCAAGCTACGGAAGATTTAAAGGCAGGTTTGCCAACGGCATTACATTTTAATGCAGATTGGAATATTAAAAATCATTTTTATTTGAATTTTAATACTGATATCTCTATGCGTTCTGCAGGTGAGAATAATTTACGAACTGCAAACGTATTATCATTGACCCCACGTTTTGAGAGTAAGTGGTTCAGTTTCTATTTGCCTGTAAGTAGCTATCAGTATAGTGGTTTACAAGTAGGTGCAGGCTTACGTGCCGGTCCTCTTTATCTTGGGTCGGGATCATTGATCTCTACATTTGCAAAAAATGAAATACAAGGAGCAGATGTATATGCAGGGTTGAAAATTCCGGTATACTATGGTCAGCCAAAAGATTCAGATGGTGATGGTATTCCAAATAAAGAAGATGGTTGCCCAAAAAAGGCAGGACCAATAGAAAATAATGGTTGCCCATGGGGAGATACTGATGGCGATTCGGTATTGGATAATGAGGACCAATGTCCAGATGAGGCAGGTCCTGTAGAAAACAATGGTTGTCCTTGGGTAGATACGGATGGAGATACCTTGTTGGATAATGAAGATCAATGTGTAGATGTAGCCGGACCTTTAGAGAATAATGGGTGTCCTTGGCCAGATAGTGACGGAGATTCAGTTTTTGATAAAGATGATAATTGTCCTGATGAAATGGGTACGGTAGCGAATAACGGTTGTCCAGAACCGGTTGTTACGGCTGAGGTTCAAAAGTCGTTGAACGAGTATGCAAAAACTATTTTGTTCAACACAGGAAAATCAACATTAAAGGATGAGTCAACACCGGTATTGGTTGATATCATCGGTATTTTAAATGAATATCCCAATGCAAATTTCACTATTGAAGGGCATACGGATAGTATAGGTTCAGAAGCTACCAATCAAAAATTATCGGAGAAAAGAGCTCAAGCTGTTCTACAATTTTTAATAGATGGCGGTATTTCCCCAGCAAGATTGACCGCTATTGGTTATGGGGAAAGTAAGCCAATTGCTACCAATATGTATAAAGATGGTAGACAGAAAAACAGACGTGTTGAGATTAACTTGGCACAGTAGCTATACAAAGATTTAGTACTAAAAAAGCCCGGTTTTACCGGGCTTTTTTTTATGTGTACTAATGCTATCTTTTAAAGATATATCGGGTAATGAAAATACCTTGTCCGTCCGTATTACCGGCATCTGCTTCAACACCGCTGGTTACAAAAACAAGTTCCCATCCATTTTGTGCCATATCACTTAGTTTAGATGAAATAAGTGCATCGTTTGCCGCAATGTTTTGGAAGCGAATACCGGCCACATTATAGAAATTAAGCAATTTGGTCTCTTCAAAATCTTTAACGCGAATATCACTGCGTTTAGATTTATTTCTGGTATTATCTTCCTCGGTCTGTTCAGAGGTGAACTCCTTAAAATCTCGATCTGCATTGGCATCTATAATTCGTGATCGTCCTAATCCACTAGGTACTATAGATTCTACACTGGTAACAACTTTGTATTCCTGTGCTGTAGATGTGGTAATTGCAGTAAAGGCAAATAGGGCAAGTAAGATGATTTTTTTCATGATGATGGTTTTTTACATTGATTTAAAGATTGTACGGTGAAAATATAAGGTATAATGAAGAATGCAAAGAATACTACTTTATATCATTGTAAATTGATGCTTTACCAATATAATGGCTTAAAAAAAAGACCCGATACTAAAAGCATCGGGTCTTATGATAAAGAAAGTTTTGTTCTATTGAATAGAGAAATCAAATACAGATTGGTTTTCTCTACCTTGAGGTACTTGGCCTTGGTAGATAAAGCAATACTCACCTGGCTCTAAAGTGTCGGGAGTAACTTTGAACTTGTTACCTTCAATTTCCTCTATAGCGAAGTTAAGAGCATATTTAGGGTCAATACCACTACTGCTAGTGATCCAGCTACTTTTTCCTGTAATTACCTCTCTAAGGTTCTTCTTCTCTTTAACGGTAAGTTTTACCAAAACAAACTCATTAGGGTTACTTGCCATTCTAAACCACCAGTTAAAAATACCGGTATCTCCACCTTGGTTGTTCTGCATATTATCAACTTCTGTAACACTTGGGTCAAAGATGAACGTAAATTCTGGTCTGCTTTGGCGAATTACATTATTGGATTGTGTTTTAGGTAACTGAGCCTTCTTTTTAGAATTGATCAACCCAGATACCAATTTCTGCGCCACTTGGTTAGAATTTGAACCAGAGAATACACTTGGTTGTATTAATTTATCTTCACCGCTAGCATCTGCATAGTAAATACCAGTTTTAGATTTAGTGTTCTGTTTTGATTTATCCATGATCAAGGATAATATTTCAGAAGAAACCCCTGCATTTTTCATAGCGCCTAGAGCGGAAATAGAAGCGTCGAATTTAACATCCGAAGTGTTTATTTTATCTATGATCATATAATCGTCGAAACCTAGTTCAACCATTTGTACTACAGATTCGTTTGTAATAGTTTCTTGGGCAGTTCCAAAAGTAATGGCTGATAAAGCTAACATCAGCAATGATTTTTTGATGAATTTCATTTTCTTGATTTTGGTTGTTATTTAATGTTATAGTTCTAAATTCAAATTTATGTTAATTTTTATATTTAAAGCAGTTACTTTGTATAAATGGAAGGATTTTTGGGTAAATGGTAGGAATTGTTTATAAATCTACGGGTAGTTGGTACACTGTTAAGGCAGAAAATGGTGATTTCTATGAATGTAGAATAAAAGGTAAGTTTAGGATCAAGGGTATAAAAAGTACGAACCCTGTTGCGGTTGGTGATCAAGTACGCTTTGAGGTGGAGACTATTGGAGATGATACCATTGGTATTATCAATGAAATAGAAAATCGTAAAAATTATATAATTCGTAAATCTGTAAACCTGTCTAAACAGACACATATCATTGCTGCCAATTTGGATCAGGTTTTTTTATTGGTAACATTGAACAATCCGCCTACATACCCAGTTTTCATAGATCGATTTCTGATCACTGCAGAAGCCTATGAAATTCCGGTTGTTCTACTTTTCAATAAAGTAGATACTTATGCCCCGGAAGAATTAGATGAGATAAAGTTTTTGGCGGCCCTTTACCGCAATATTGGGTATACTTGTTTGGGTATTTCTGCGGCAACGGGCAAGAACGTTGATAAGGTGAAAGAAATGATGATCGGTAAAACATCAATGTTCTCGGGTCATTCTGGTGTTGGTAAATCTACCTTGGTCAATGCTTTGGAGCCAGAGTTGGAAATTAAGACCAAACAAATTTCTCAACAACACGCACAAGGGCAACATACCACCACATTTGCGGAAATGTTCGATTTAAGTTTTGATGCTAGAATTATAGATACGCCCGGTATTAAAGGTTTTGGTATTGTAGATATGGAAAAGGAGGAGATAGGCGATTATTTTCCAGAATTTTTTGAACTAAAGCAAGATTGTAAATTCAATAATTGTATTCATGTAGACGAGCCAAAATGTGCCGTTAAAGATGCCTTGGAAACTGGTGATATAGCTTGGAGCAGGTATAACAGTTATCTGCAGATGATCAAAGGTGAAGATGAGAATTATAGGGTAGATATACACGACGATAAAAAATGAAAACAGTAATACAACGTGTTGCCAAAGCTAGCGTAACGGTCAATGGCGAAAAGATAAGTGCTATTGACAATGGGCTTTTAATTTTAGTGGGTATAGAAAATGCAGATGCTCAAGATGATATTGATTGGCTTACGAACAAAATAGCAAACCTTCGTATTTTTAATGATGAAGATGGTATAATGAACAAATCGCTTGTAGATGTAAATGGTGATGTCATTGTGGTTAGCCAGTTTACTTTACATGCAAGTACTAAAAAAGGGAATCGACCTTCTTATATAAAAGCGGCAAGACCAGATGTTGCCATACCCCTGTATGAAGCCTTTATTACTACTTTGGAATCTAAATTGGGTAAGAAAGTCGGTACCGGAGAATTCGGTGCGGATATGAAGGTTGAATTATTGAATGATGGTCCTGTGACCATAATGATTGATACAAAAGATAAAAATTAGAATTCAATAGATTTTCTGTATTTTTTGTAAGAAATCTACTGTTTTTGTCGTTAAGGTAAAAACCAGCCTACCAAATTATATGCGCTTATCTTTTTTAATACTAATGTTCGTGGTAACTCTTGCCATGAATGCACAAGAGTACAGTTTTGCGAAAATAGAGCTCTCCCTTTTAAAGAATGCAGATGCAGTTGTTCGCTTAGATGAAAGCACTGTTTTACTTAAATCTTCTGATTTTATGGAAGTTAAGTCTAAAAGGGTGGTCACCGTTTTGAATGAAAGTGGATCTAAACATATAAATGCGACAGTATTTTACGATAAAGAGAAATGGATAAAAAATCTTGAAGCCATAATACTTGATGCTAATGGTAAAGAAATAGAAAAGTTTAAAGAAAAAGATTTTATTGATCAAACGGCTACAGGTGAAGGAACTTTGTATTCTGACTCTAGAGTCAAATACCTAAAATACACACCTGTTAAATATCCATACACGGTTGTTTTAACCGAAAAATACACGACATCTGACACCGCATTTATACCACGTTGGTTTTTTCTGGACGGTTATAGGCTTAGTGTCGAAAAAAGTGAATTTAAGTTGAATTTACCTTCAACCATGAAATATAGGTATAAGGAGAATAACCTAGATTCTTTTAATGTGAAACGAACGGAAAATGAGTCTGGCGTAAAGTATAGCGCCGTGAATTTAAAAGCGCTAGAGTCAGAAGATTTTGATCCTGAGTTTAGAGATTTTATACCTAATGTCCAATTCGCACTAGAAAATTTTCATTTAAAAGGGGTGGACGGTCATGCTACTTCATGGAAAGAATTCGGAGGTTGGATATACAATTCTCTATTAAAGGGTCGGGGAGAACTTAGTGCTGCAACCATTCAAAAAGTTCAAACTTTAGTAAGGGGAATAAATGACCCAAAAGAAAAGATAAAAATAGTATATCAATTTGTTCAAGATAACACCCGGTATATCAGTGTACAAATGGGTATAGGCGGTTGGGAGCCTATTAGTGCCATTGAAGTAGATAGAGTAAAGTATGGTGATTGTAAAGGTCTAACGAATTATACCATGGCATTGTTAAATGTTGTTGGTGTGGAATCTTATTACACCATAGTTTATGCCGACCGTAGCATGCGAAGTTTAGATGCTGATTTTCCTTCTTTACAAGGAAATCATGTATTCTTAAATGTGCCCTTGGAGGGTGAGGAATTGTGGTTGGAGTGCACTAGTCAAATTGTTCCCGCAAACTTTTTAGGAACTTTTACAGATAACAGAAATGTGTTAAAAGTTGGTCCAAATGGTGGTGAGATGGTAAAGTCCAGACAGTATTCGCCAGAACAAAGTAAGCAAATTACAAGCGCTAAAATTACAATTAGCGAAAGTGAGATTAAAGCGCAAGTTGAAATAAAAAGTACAGGGATACAGTATAACCAAAAATACGGGTTGTCAAGTGAAAGTAAAGAAGATGTAGAGAAATATTACAAAGACTATTGGGGTTATGTTAATGATGTTCATATTCTAAACCATAATATCTTAAATGACAGGGATAATATTATCACAACAGAAAATGTTGATATTATAACATCTGGTTATTTGTCAAGGGCAGGTGACCGTTTACTTTTTGCGCCAAACATGCTAAATAGAAATGAATATGTTCCCAAAAGGAGTAAAGATAGAAAACGCGATGTTGTAATTAAAAGAGGGTATTTAGATGAAGATGAGTTCCTAATAGATTTACCGGACAACTACGGGTTAGAATCTGGTTTAACGGCAATAGACTTAAAAAATAATTTTGGAGAGTATTCAGTTAGTTTAACTAAGGTTTCAGAAAGTCAGTTCAAATACAAAAGAAGATTATTGATTAAACCTGGAGTTTTTTCAAAAACAACTTATAACGACTATCGTAATTTCAGAAAAGAAATAGCAAAATCAGATAAGAACAAGATTGTCCTACTGAAAAATAACACCAATTAAAACCATTCGATTTTTATGACTATTGACAATAATTTTAAATCCAACAAAAAAATTTATATACTGATTTCCCTAATTTTTATATCTACCTTTTTAGTAGCTCAAAACAATGATTACGGTAAGGTTTCAAAAGAAGAATTGTTACAAGACTTTAATTCAATAGATAGCACAGCATCTGCAGCGTATTTGTATAAATACAGAAAAACGTATTTCAACTATGTTTCAGGTGTCGGTTTCAGTTTAATTACCGATGTGCATGAACGAATTAAGATTTATAATAAAGAAGGATTTGAGTATGCCACCCAAAAGATACGATTGTATAAAGATGGTAATGAAATTGAGGATTTAAATAAGCTTAAGGCTAAAACATACAATCTAATAGATGATAAAATAGAGGAGACTCCATTAAAAAAAGACGGGAAATTCAAAAATGAAATATCGGAGAATATTAATGAGGAATCATTTACAATGCCAAATATAAAAGAAGGGTCCATAATAGAATATAAGTACAGTATAACTTCTCCCTTCATATACAACGTAGATGAATTTATCTTTCAGCATGATATTCCAGTGAATAAAATAGAAGCTTTTTTCGAAACTCCAGAATATTTTGTTTTTAGAATGAATGTTAAGGGATTTTTGAATGTAATGCCTAAACGAGAGCAATTTAATAAGTCGTTAGATTATACTCAGCGTGTTGCATCTGGGGGTACAACTAATGCAGGAGCTGGTCAAGGTCTTGGTAGGACTACTCAAGTAAGAGGTAATGTGAAATATGTTAGCAATGTAATTAGCTTTGATTTAAATAATATTGAACCGCTTAAAGAAGAACCATTTGTAAATGAACTTAGTAACTATAGGTCAGGGGTTAAGTATGAGTTGTCTTACACACAGTTTCCTAATTCAAGTAAAGAGTTTTATTCACGTACGTGGGAAGATGTAGTTGAAACAGTATATAAGAATCCAAGTTTTGGAGATGAATTGAGAAAGACTAATTATTTTAAAGAAGATTTAGATGCAATAATTAAAAATTTAACTGATGAACAAGAGAAAATAAATACAATATTTTCATTTGTGAAATCTAAAGTTAAATGGGATCAGAGTTATGGTAAGTATACTAGAAAAGGTGTTAAACAAGCATATCAGAAGGGGGTAGGAAATACAGCAGAGATTAATTTAATGTTAACAGCTATGTTAGATTATGCAAATCTAGAAGCTAATCCTGTATTAGTGAGTACAAGGTCTAACGGGATGCCGCTTTTTCCTACTAGAGAAGGTTATAATTATATAGTGAGTAGCGTTAGCATAAATGGAGGTATTATTTTGTTAGATGCTACAAGTCAAAATAGCTTGCCTGGTGTTTTGCCAATTAGGGCTTTAAATTGGGAAGGTCGCATGATGTCAAAAAATGGTAAGTCTACAATTATAAATCTTTACCCGACCAATAAGGGATCAATTCAAACTTTTCAAAATATTACTTTAAGTGGAAATGGAACGGCTGTAGGCAAAATTAGAAATGTTTACAAGGGACATCAAGCTCTGTCTTTTAGGGATGAATACGGTAAGGATAAACAAAAATCATATTTGAATCAGTTGGTAAATAACAATGATGGAATTGAAATAAACAATTTTGAAGTAAAGAATAACAATGAACTGGCTAAACTGCCCATAGAGTCTTTTGATTTTACTACGGAAAGTGAAATCGATGTAGTTTCAGATAAGATATATTTTTCACCATTGTTATTTTTAGCCACAAAAGAAAATCCTTTTAAACAAGAGAAAAGAGAATTTCCAATAGATTTTAGTTTTCCGTTTGAAAATATATCAACTACTATAATTAATCTACCAGAAGGATATAGGGTAGAATCTATTCCAGAAGCTATGGCAATAGCTTTGCCTAATGGTATGGGTAATTTTAGTTATGCGATTAATAATGTTGGCAATGTTTTACAATTAAAAGTATCGAAGAAAATTAATTATCCAGTTGTACCTGCGGAATTCTACCCTAGTCTAAAAGAATATTATAGTAAAATGGTAGGGAAATTAAATGAAAAGGTAGTATTAACTAAAATATAGATTAAAACAGCTTTTAAGATGCAATTAGAATAGGTCTAATTCTTATTAAGCGAACTTTTTATTAGAAAAATAAATCAATCTAAATGTATAAAATTATTTATTTATCACTCTTTGTTGTTACCATGATCTTTTCTGTTAACCAGATTTTAGCTCAAGAAAAACCAGAGTTTGGAACCATTTTAAAATCAGAAAGTGAATTTGCCTTTTATGAAAAAGATCCAGAGGCAACAGGTATCTATTTATCGGAATATGGTCACAATTTTTTTGATGTAAGAGATGATTACATTTGGCTAATTACCAAATACCATGCAAAAGTGAAGGTTTTAAATATGGAAGGCTTTAAAAATGCGGACATTGAAATACCTTTATATCATTCAAAAAAAAGTAAGGAAAAAATAGTAAATATTAGGGCCATTACTCATTATAATGGCATGCGTATTCCGGTCAAAGCTGAAGAATTTTATGAAGAAGTGGTAAATGAAAAATGGACCCAACTAAAATTTACTTTTCCAAATGTACAAGAAGGGGCAATACTGGAGTATGAATACGAAATGCAGTCACCTTTTCATTTTAATTTTCAGGGTTGGGAGTTTCAGACCGACATTCCTAAGTTATATTCTGAATTTTATGCGGAAATACCGGGTAATTGGCTGTATAACAGAAGTATAATAGGGTCTTTGAAACTTTCTGTGGATGAATCTAGAATAATAAGTTCTTGTTTTAAGTTTCCAGGATTGAAGCAAGATAGTGATTGTGAAGCGCTAAGATATGCCATGAAAGATATACCCGCCTTTAAGGATTCAGAAAAGTACATGCTTTCGGCAAATAATTACAGATCCAGAATTGAGTTTGAACTTTCTGAATATAAAAGTTTTTATGGGGGCACGGATAAATATACGAAAACATGGAAAGCGGTAGATAGGGAATTTAAAACAGATGGAGATTTAGGTGTTCAGCTTAAAAAGAAAAATTTTTTTTCAAAAAGTGTTGATCCGGGTCTTTTGACTCAGGGAGACGATTTGACCAGGGCTAAGAATATTTATGAGTTTGTCAAAAATCATTTTACATGGAATGAAGAGTATGGGGTATGGAATGACAATAAAGTGAAAAATGCTTTTGATCAGAAAAAGGGTAGTGCAGCTGAAATTAATATTTCATTGATCAATTTATTAAATGCTGCGGGTATAAATGTTAATATGATGTTATTGGCAACAAGAAACAAAGGGCTACCTAAGAAAACTCATCCGGTAATGACCGACTTCAATTATCTTGTAGCTAAAGTGGATATTGGTGAAAAATCTTATTTGTTAGACGCGACCAATAAGTACATGCCTTTTGGTATGTTACCTTATCATAGCTTAAATTATTATGGTCGTGTAATGGATTTTGATAATAATAGTTATTGGTACGATATTGTACCTGAAAAGTCAAATGCCGTCATGTTGCGTGCTCAAATGACAATCAATGCAAGCGAAAAAAAATTAACTGGAGTATTTGACCTTATAAATACAGGATATAAAAAAGTTGTTCAAGATGAAGTGTTGTCAACAACAAAAGAAGATAGTTATATTGAAAGATTAGAAGAAGAAATTTCAGATGATTTTCATATCATGTCTCATGAAAAACAACTTAAATATTCTGATGAAAAGAAGTTGACAGAAAGATTCAATTTTGAAATGGAAAACTTGTTTCAAGGGGATAATATTTACTTAAATCCCTTTGTGATTAAATTTTTTGATAACAATCCGTTTACAGCTTCGGAAAGAAATTATCCGGTTGATTTTGGTTATCCAATGAAATATCAGTACGTTTTAAATGTTAAAATACCGGATGGGTATAATGTAAAGTCGATACCTGAAAATAAGAATTTTTCCTTACCAGATAATGGTGGCGTATTGAAACTAAATGTATCAGATAATAAAAGTGATACCCTTAATTTATTTTTTACTTTTGATTTGAATTCTGCTCATTATAGTAATGCATACTATGCAGGTTTGAAACAATTTTTTAATGAAGCGGTAAAAAGCCAAAGTCAATCTTTAATTGTTTTTGAAAAAATTTAGAATTAATATGAACATTGAAAGCGCACAAAAAGCAGTTGATGACTGGATCAAGGAGCACGGAGTTCGCTACTTTAACGAATTAACCAATATGGCACAGCTTACCGAAGAAGTGGGCGAGGTGGCTAGAATTATCGCTAGACGCTATGGAGAGCAAAGCGAAAAAGAGTCTGATAAGAACAAAGATCTGGGCGAAGAATTGGCAGATGTAATGTTCGTAGTGTTGTGTTTGGCCAATCAAACGGGTGTTGATTTGCAACAAGCTTTTGATAAAAAGTTAGATTTAAAAACAAAGCGAGATCATGACCGTCATCACAACAATAAAAAGTTGAAATAGGCTTATATTTGTTGTTCTATTTTTAAAAAGATACGCATTGAAACTTCACTTGACAGGTCCGTCCAATACCACGCTTAATGATACGATTACCATAACAGGTTCAAAGAGTGAATCTAACCGTAGTTTATTATTGGCTGCATTGTTTTCTGATATAACCATTGAGAACATTTCCAATTCAGATGATGCCCAGGTAATGGCAAAAGGTTTGAAAATTTCAGAAGGTACGGTTGATATTCATCATGCAGGTACCGCCATGCGTTTTTTAACCGGATATTTTGCATCACAGGCAGGTAAGGAAGTAGTGCTTACCGGTTCTAAAAGAATGACGGAGCGACCCATAGAAATCTTGGTAGATGCCTTAAAAACCTTGGGAGCGGAAATATCTTATGTTCAAGATGAGGGGTATCCTCCCATAAAAATTAAAGGACAGCATATTATAAAAGATAAAGTGAGTTTGCCGGCAAATGTAAGTAGCCAATATATTTCTTCGTTATTGTTGATTGCTCCAAGTTTGGAGAACGGACTTCAATTAGAGTTAATCGGTAAAATTACCTCGGTACCGTATATAAAAATGACCTTGGCATTGTTAGAGGAAATTGGAGTGGAAACTTCTTTTGAGGGTAATCTTATTAAAGTGTCGCCAAAGGCAAAAGTAGCACCAACGACATTGGTGGTAGAATCAGATTGGAGTTCTGCCTCATATTTTTATGGTATTTGTGCACTGGCAGCACCAGGAACGCAAATTACTTTATCGGCATATAAAAAAGAAAGTCTTCAAGGAGATAGCGTACTTGCTAGTATTTATACTTCATTTGGTGTGGAGACTACTTTTGGCAATAATACGGTTACCTTAAAGAAGACCGACAAAAAGATAGAAGCTAAGAATGAGTTTGATCTGGCAAATGCTCCAGATATAGCCCAAACAATTGCGGTTACCTGCTTTGGTTTGGGGGTAGGTTGTTATTTAACCGGACTGCACACGTTAAAGATCAAAGAAACGGATCGTTTAGAGGCTTTGCATACAGAACTGTCTAAATTAGGGGCAAACATATCCGTAACGGATAAAACCTTGACCATAATACCATCTGTAGGTATTCTGGAAGATATTGCTATAGATACATATAATGATCATAGAATGGCAATGGCTTTTGCTCCTTTGGCCATGAAAACTACACTTATTGTTAATGATGCAGAGGTGGTATCTAAGTCATATCCAGATTTTTGGAACGACCTAAAACAATTGGATTTCGGTATAAGGGAATTATAATTAAGGATTTACTTGACAAGGCCTATCTGCAGATTGTATATTTGCAGCCGCAATTTGCTACATTAAATATAATAGCTACATGAAATTATCAAATTTTAATTTTGAGCTTCCTAAAGAATTATTGGCGGAGCATCCATCTGAAAATAGAGATGAGTCTAAGTTAATGGTCATCCACAGAGATACCGGAAAAATTGAACACAAAATGTTCAAGGACATGATCGACTATTTTGATGAAGGTGATGTCATGGTTCTTAACAATACAAAAGTATTTCCTGCCCGTTTGTACGGTAACAAGGAAAAAACAGGAGCTCGTATTGAGGTTTTTCTTTTACGTGAGTTAAACGAAGAGCAACGCCTTTGGGATGTTCTTGTAGATCCTGCACGTAAAATACGTATTGGTAACAAACTATATTTTGGTGATGATGAAACCTTGGTAGCGGAAGTTATTGATAATACTACTTCTAGAGGTAGAACGTTACGTTTTTTATATGATGGTGCTTACCTTGATTTCAGAAGAAAATTAAGGGAATTAGGAGAAACTCCGTTACCAAAATATATAAAGAGAGATGTTGAGCCAGAAGATGAAAATCGTTACCAAACGATCTATGCTAAGCATGAAGGTGCTGTGGCGGCTCCAACTGCTGGTTTGCACTTTTCTAAACATTTGTTGAAGCGTTTAGAAATTAAGGGTGTAGATTTTGCTGAGTTGACTTTGCACGTAGGTTTAGGTACATTCAACCCAGTTGAGGTAGAAGATCTTTCTAAGCATAAAATGGATAGTGAGGAAATGTTCATTGATGAAAAAGCTGCAGAGATAGTAAACAATGCAAAAGCGAAAAAACGTCGTATTTGTGCAGTAGGTACTACGGCAATGCGTGGCTTGGAAAGTGCAGTGTCGTCTAAGCAGACATTGAATACCTATGAGGGTTGGACAAATAAGTTCATATTCCCTCCATATGATTTTAGTATTGCAAATGCCATGATTACAAACTTCCATTTGCCAAAATCAACATTGTTGATGATGGTATCTGCATTTATGGGTCATGATCTAATGAACAAAGCATATAAAGAAGCAATATTGGAAAGCTATAAGTTCTACTCTTATGGTGATGCCATGTTGATCATATAAGTTGATATAATCCTTTTTAAAAAGGAAAATTTTTTAATCCCGCTTTATCTACATATTGACAAAGCGGGATTTTTATCACCAGTAATACCTACCTTTAATAGATGGAAGAAATAAAGAAAAAAGATATCCGGGCACTAACGAGAGAGCAGCTAAGGGAGTTCTTTGTTTCTAATGGTGACAAAGCTTTTCGTGGCAACCAGGTCTACGAGTGGTTATGGCAAAAAGCTGCGTATTCTTTTGATGTAATGACCAATTTATCAAAAGAAACCAGGGAAATGCTAGAAGCCAATTTTGTCATTAACCATATTAAGGTAGATCAAATGCAGCGCAGTAGTGACGGTACTATAAAAAATGCGGTGCGTTTGCATGACGATTTAATTGTAGAGTCCGTTTTAATACCTACAAAATCAAGAACAACTGCTTGTGTGTCCAGTCAAGTAGGGTGTAGTTTAGATTGTAGGTTCTGTGCAACGGCACGTTTAAAACGAATGCGAAATTTAAACCCCGATGAAATATATGATCAGGTTGTCGCTATTGATAATGAAAGCAGATTGTATTTTGACAGACCTTTAAGCAATATTGTTTTTATGGGCATGGGAGAGCCTTTAATGAACTACAATAACGTATTAAAGGCTATTGATAAAATCACCTCTTCAGACGGGCTGGGCATGTCTCCAAAGAGAATTACGGTCTCCACCTCTGGTGTGCCTAAATTGATCCGAAAAATGGCCGATGACGAAGTTAAATTTAAATTGGCGGTTTCTTTACATTCAGCTGTTGATGAAATTCGTACGTCAATAATGCCCTTTAACGCTAAGTTTACCTTGAGCGATTTAAGGGAGTCTCTACAGTACTGGTACCAAAAGACAAAAAGTAGAATTACGTATGAGTATGTGGTTTGGGAAGGCATAAACGATACTCAAAAAGATGTAGATGCGTTAGTGGAGTTTTGCCGTTTTGCACCTTCTAAAGTAAATCTTATAGAATACAACCCTATTGATGACGGTGAATTTAAGCAAGCATCTAATGCAGCAATAGATCGCTATGTAAATTCATTGGAGCGTAATAATATCACCGTAACCGTTCGTCGTTCTAGAGGAAAGGATATTGATGCCGCATGTGGGCAATTGGCGAATAAAAGTTAGAAGTACAAAGTGGAAAGCACTAAGTATTAAGTTAGAAGAGAGAAAATAGAGTATAGAAAATAGACTTGTTAGAAGATAAATTATTTAGCACAGCTAAGCTTTAGAAATGAAAGGTATTAAGTAATACGAATTACTAGAGCAATTGCTAATATAATATCTTAGTACTTTATACTTTATACTTAATACTAAAAACGCAAAGCGTTATAGCCAACAACCAACCTTAAAATTCTTTCCGGCTACTGTTATTTCATAGCTTTTGCCTAATTTTGATGTTCTAATGAAGATCGCCTGAAAATTGTAGCACAAATAAAGGAACCTGTCTATCAGGAAATGGAGTTGTTTGAGTCTAAGTTTAGAGATTCAATGACATCTAAGGTTGCATTACTCAATAGAATTACCCATTACATCGTAAATAGAAAAGGGAAGCAAATGCGCCCTATGTTCGTATTTTTAACGGCAAAGCTGTTAAATAATGGCGAAGTAAATGAGCGTACCTATCGTGGTGCATCGGTAATCGAGTTGATACATACGGCTACATTGGTGCATGATGATGTAGTAGATGAGAGTAATAAACGACGGGGCTTCTTCTCTATAAACGCCCTGTGGAAAAATAAGATTGCCGTTTTAGTGGGAGACTACCTGCTTTCAAAAGGCTTGTTGCTTTCTATTGATAATGGAGATTTTGATCTGCTAAAAATAATCTCCGTTGCCGTTCGTGAAATGAGTGAGGGCGAGTTGCTGCAGATAGAAAAAGCTAGACGCTTAGATATTACCGAAGAGGTGTATTATGATATCATTAGGCAAAAGACCGCCACGTTAATAGCGGCATGTTGTTCGTTGGGTGCATGTTCTGTAAAGCCCGAAAGCATAGATGTGGAAACGTTTAGAAAATTTGGGGAGTTGTGTGGTATGGCCTTCCAGATTAAAGATGACCTTTTTGATTATGGTGGTCAAAAAATAGGTAAGCCAACCGGTATAGATATCAAAGAACAGAAAATGACCTTGCCTTTGATCTACGCGCTTAACCATTGTTCTAAAAAAGAGAAAAGTTGGGTAATCAATTCCATCAAAAATCATAATAAGGACAAAAAGCGGGTAAAGGAGGTCATAGCCTTTGTAAAGGAAAAAGGTGGCTTGGATTATGCGGTAAGTAAAATGCTACAGTATAGAAATGAAGCCCTCGAGCTTTTGGACACCTACCCAGAATCCGATTATAAAAGTGCTTTGCAGCTCATGGTCAACTATGTGGTTGATCGTAAAAAGTAATTTTTTTACAAATCAAACAACTGGTAATCAGTATATTGGAAAATAATTTTGAATTTTTTTATTTTTCAGGCAACTATATTTCATTCTTCGGCGTCTATGCTAATAGAAGACCAAACCAATATTTTGAAAATTATACCTTTTTATAAAAACGAGAGCCAACTCATAAAAAAAGCGTCATCGGGCAACCGCGATGCGCAAGAGCGTTTGTATAAAAAGCATGCGCCAAAAATGTTAAGCGTTTGTCGTCAGTATATAAAAGATGTTCATTTTGCGGAAGATGTAATGGTGCAGGGTTTTTTAAAAATGTTCAATAAGTTAGATACGTTTAAGTTTGAAGGTAGTTTTGAAGGGTGGTTACGTAGGATTATGGTCAGGGAAAGCATATCCTATTTAAGAAAACAACAATTTGTCGTGTATGATGATGAGGTGTACGAGAAAAATCAGTCGGAAGAGATTTCGCAGAGTACTGATTTAGATACAGAGCATATTCAACAATTGATAGACAAGTTGCCCCAAGGTTATAAAATGGTCTTTGTATTGTATACCGTAGATGGGTATAAGCATAAAGAAATTGCAGAAATGCTATCGATTACCGAGAGCACTTCAAAAACACAATTATTAAAAGCCCGAAAATTGCTTCAAGATCAATTAAGGCAACAAAATATTATAGGGTATGGAAACCGATAAATTTGAAAAACATATTAAGAACAAGTTACAAGAGCGCGAAATTCAGCCATCGGCGAATGCATGGTCCAAAATTGCATCAGAATTAAATGATGATGATGCTAAAAAGAAACCCGTATATCTATGGATGGGTATTGCGGCAAGTGTTGTTGTGTTGATCGGTATTGCAATGTTTTACTTTAATGGCAATACTACAGCTACCAAAATGCCAACAGAAATTGTAGACATTGAGAAAGAGCATACATTAAAAGAAGTTCCTGTAAAAGATGTTTTGCCTGTAGGTAAAGAGGAAGTAGAGGTGGTTGCACATTCGGAAACTGAAACCAGCATTGAGAAGGTGGTTGAGGAAGAAAATATACTAATTAAAGAACAAGAGCCTTTAGTATTAAAAGATGAAATTGAAGTTGCGGTAAACCAAGTACCTACTAGTACATCTGTTGAAAAATTAGTGGTGACCGATGATATTATAAATTCTAAAGTGGCCGATGTTATTGCACAAGTAACCGTTCTGGAGCAAAACAGTACAGTGACAGATGCCGAGGTAGATTCATTATTGAAACGTGCCCAAGATGAAATTTTAAGAGATAAAATATTTAATAAAGATAAATCTGTTGATGCTATGGCTTTGTTGACAGAGGTTGAAGATGAACTTGATCAATCCTTCCGAGACCAAATTTTTGATTCCCTAAAAGCCGGTTTTATAAAAGTGCGTACTGCTGTAGCAGACCGCAATAATTAATCAATCACAAATCGTTTTTCCTTATCTCTATAAAATACTATGGGGACAGGGAGCGGAGTTTATTCATCAAAAAAAATCAAAATAGAAATGAGAACAATTACCATGTATTTAGTAGCCATTTTGACACTTTTATTAATGCAAAGTGTAGTGGCTCAAGATAATTATATAGAAAAAGTAGAAATTTTAAAAGAGCAAAAGCTTAGTATAACTAGACAAGAAAAGGAAGCCTTAAAATTCGAAATTGCTGAAATAGTTAAACAATTGGAAAATGGTGAAATTACTGAAGAAGAGTCCAATGCCTTAAAGATGAAGGCTGCAGAAAAAAGAGCACTTAATATAGAGGAGAGAATCGCTATTATCGATAATAAAATATCCCTTTTGGAAAGAAATAACGGCGAGGTCAAAGAATTGGATACCTTAAATTATAAGTTCGCTTTTGAACTGGGAATAGGGGATGATGATGACAAAATATTTGGAATACGTATCAATGAAAATAGGCATAGAAAAGAACCGGTCTATGATAGAAGAACCTATTCTGATATTGTTTTGGCCGTTGGTTTAAATAATGCAATTATAGAAGGGCGGTCCTTAAATGATTCTCCTTATAAAATTGGTGGAAGTAGATTTTTTGAAATGGGATGGCAATGGCGCACCAGGGTGTTTAAGAATACAAATTTCCTAAGGTTCAACTATGGGTTTTCATTTCAATTTAATGGCTTAAAACCAAAGGATAATCAGTACTTGGTGTCATTGGATAACGGTCAGTCTGAGCTTCAAGAATTTGAATATGATTTGGATAAATCGAAATTTAGAATGGATAATTTAGTATTTCCTATGCATTTTGAATTTGGTCCGTCAAAGCTAACTACCACAGATAAGACCATGCGGTACTCGTTGCATAATAAATTTAGAGTTGGTTTGGGCGGTTATGCAGGGTTCAATTTAGGAACGCGTCAAAAATTAAAATATACCATTGATGGCGAAAAGGTAAAAGACAAATTAAAGCGTAGTTATAATACCAATGATCTTGTGTATGGTTTAAGTGCCTATGCGGGTGTAGATGGGGTGCTATTATATGTAAAGTATGATCTTAATCCCATATTCAAAGATGCGGCGGTAGATCAACGTAACATCTCTCTAGGTCTTAGGTTCGATCTTTAATTAAGAAATTCATCAATCAAATTAGCTGTAGTACTCCAATTTAAAAAGGGTGCTACAGCTTTTTTAATTCTCTAGATCGGCTTTCATTTCTTCGGTGAACTCGTGCTCATAATATCCACGTTTGCAGTGGCTACATTCTACGGTAGTGGTACTGGAAATTTTAAAAAGCTTGATCCAAAATATATGGAAGTAATTCTTTTGGGTAAACGCTGTTAACGTTCCTTTTTGTTGGCAATAAGGACAAGTGCTATGAAAAAGATTTTTAGTTACCGGCTTTCCTGGTCTGGTGCCAAAGAATAGAATCATTTTGCTATTTTTGATGTTCTAATTTACGTAAAATTATTTCCAGCTTTTAGCAAGATTTTCATGATAGCAAAAACAACCATAGATCAAGTTTACGAAACTGCTCGCCTAGAGGAGGTTATTGGTGATTTTGTACAGTTAAAGAAATCGGGTTCCAACTTTAAAGGCTTAAGTCCGTTTAGTGATGAGCGTACACCTAGCTTTATGGTATCTCCCGTAAAGCAAATTTGGAAAGACTTTAGTAGCGGTAAAGGCGGTAATGTAGTTGCTTTTTTAATGGAGCATGAACATTTTACCTATCCAGAGGCTATTAAGTACCTAGCTAAGAAATATAATATTGAGGTAGAAGAGACAGAACAATCCAGTGAGCAAAAAGAGCAGGCAAATGAGCGTGAAAGCATGTATTTGGTATCAGAATTTGCTCAAGGCCATTTTAAGGAAATGCTTTGGGAGAGCGAGCTAGGTAAGGCTATTGGGCTAACGTATTTTAAAGAACGTGGTTTTACAGATGAGACCATCAAAAAATTTGAATTAGGGTATTGTTTAGATCAATGGGACGGCTTTACAACGGCCGCATTGGATAAAGGATATAAGTTAGATTACCTGCAAAAAACCGGACTTACCATTGTAAAGGATGATCCCAACAACCCAAACGGTGCTAGAAAATTTGATCGATTCAAGGGCAGGGTCATGTTTCCTATACATTCCTTAAGTGGACGTGTTTTAGGTTTTGGTGGGCGTATTTTAACGAACGATAAAAAAGCGGCCAAATACCTGAATTCGCCCGAAAGTGACATCTATCATAAGAGTAAGGTGTTGTATGGTATTTATTATGCCAAGCAAGCCATAGCAAAAGAAGATAATTGCTTTTTGGTAGAAGGATATACGGATGTTATTCAATTTGCACAACGAGGCATAGAGAATGTGGTGTCTTCTAGTGGTACGGCTTTAACGCCAGAGCAGATCAGGCTCATAAATAGGTTGACCAAGAATATTACGGTATTGTTTGATGGCGATGCGGCTGGTCTACGAGCATCGTTAAGGGGTATTGACCTTATTTTGGAGCAGGGTATGAACGTAAGGGTCTGTACGTTTCCAGAAGGTGAAGACCCGGATAGCTTTGCAAAGAATAATGAGTTAGATGATGTGTTGGCTTACTTAAGTGATAATGCCAAAGATTTTATTCAGTTCAAGGCATCGCTTTTGGTAAAGGAAGCGGATAATGATCCTATTAAAAGAGCAGATACTGTTAGGGATATTGTAAACAGTATTTCCAAGATTCCGGATCGCATTCAAAAGGAAATATATATTCAAGAGTGTGCACAGATCATGAATATCTCAGAAGCTGTCTTGTTCAATACCTTGGCGCAGATAGATAAAAAGGGAGAGAAAGATTTTAAGAAGCAGCAGAAAGAAGAGCCTAAGGCTTTTGATGTAGTACGCAATACAGATGAGCAAAAACCGGAAAAAGTTGATGTGCAGTATGTATTAGAGCGCAAAATTATAGAGTCCCTAATGTTGTACGGTAGCAATATAGAAGAGTTTGAAGACTTGGTGTTAAAGGAAAACGACGCCGGAGACTTGGAATTGGAGCCAGAATCAATGGAAATCAAGGTGTACGAGAAAATATATCTAGATCTACAAGAAGATGAAATAGAGTTGGCCAATGAAGATTTTAGAAAGATGTATGGCAAATTGATCGAAGCCTTGAATGAAGAGGGCGATTTTTCGATCACCACTTTTGTTAACGGATTAGATCAAGAAATGGCAAATCAAATATCTTCAATTTTAATGGAAGAAGAGCGTTATGCCCTGCATAACTGGGAGCGCAAAGATATTTATCCAAAAAAGAAAGAAATAGGGGTGTCTCAATTGGTGAGTGAAACTATTTTGACCTTGCGCTGTTTTTTGATCAAAAAGAGGATGACGGCCTTGCAGCATACTACGGAACAAGCAGATAAGGACAATAGGGAAGCGCTAGAGGAAATTATGAACTATATTCAGTTGAACAAGTTGTTGAATCAGAAATTAAATAGGGTTTTGTCATAAAACTTAAATGATTGCATAAAAAAAAGACCTGTTTTAAACAGGTCTTTTTTATTTTATTCAGTTGTAAGAATTTAGTACAATTCCAATGCTTTCGCTTGTTGTAATAAATCTACCATATTATCTACGTTCAATTTTTTCATTAAACGAGCTTTGTAGGTACTAACTGTTTTTTCGTTTAGGTTTAAACCTAAAGCAACTTCTTTGTTGCGCTTACCACTAGCTAAAAGCTTTAACACTTCAATTTCTCTAGTAGATAGTTTTCTAAAGAACCTTCTTGGTTTTTTAGTTCCTTCATCAAAAGCAAGTCTTTGTGCAAGTTCATTTGTAATGAACATGCTTCCTTCGCTTACTTTGGTCACTGCTGCAGTAATATATTCTACACCAGATGATTTGGATAAATATCCAAAAGCACCGGCTCTAATGGCACTTAGGGCATATACATCTTCAGATTGACCGCTGTACATAAGGACTTTTACGTCCGCGTAATCTTTCTTAATTCTGCGTAATGCCGCTATTCCGTTAATTTCCGGAATATCCATTTCTAACATGACCACATCGGGGGTTGTGTCTTTGAGTTTTTCGAACAGCTCTTCGGTAGTAGCTACCTCATCGATCAGTTCAAAGCCCTCAGCGGATTCTAGAACCTTCCTAACTCCCATTCTTATGATAGGATGATTGTCCGCTATTAAAACTTTGATCATTAATTTGTTTTTTTTATAGATTTCAAAACCTATTTTGTCTGAAAAGACAACATGCAATGTAAGGCTTAAAATTCTAAATTAGAAGCCAAAGTTGCATTTTTTTATTATTAACGTATAATTTTCATCTTTATTTTCGATTTAATACATTGATTCTTAGTTGAGTTGTTATTTTAACTCTGTAGGAATCTCACAAACAGGTATAGGTAACATTTTGTGTTGGTTCATAGTATTCAACCTCGTAAAAATCGTATATACTTCTTTTTGTCTACCCTCAAAATCGGCTATGGTCTTTCCTTCGTCTTTCATGTTCATGGCCCACTCTAGCTCAGGGTAAGATGCGCCAATCTGATCCTCGTCGGTTCTATCATCTCCCCAAAGTCCGTCCGTAGGTGCGGCATCAATAATTTCTTTGTTAACGCCCAAAGTCTTAGCAATATCGTACACTTCGGTTTTCATTAAATCCGCTATAGGGCTAAGGTCTACACCGCCGTCACCGTATTTGGTATAAAAACCAACACCAAAATCTTCTACTTTATTTCCGGTTCCTGCTACAAGATAGCGCTCAAGCGCGGCAAAATAATACAAACTGGTCATTCGCAATCTTGCTCTTGTATTTGCCAATGACATAAACCTATCCTCTTCATTATCTACTGCAGGCAGTGCGGCCACCAAACTATCAAATACCGGGGTAAGGTTTACGGGTTGTCTTCTAACATTGGGAAAATTTTCTATTAACCAATCAATATGTCTAGAAGCACGGTCATTTTGGTTCTCGGCTTGGTGAATGGGCATTTCTAGGCAAAGCAGGTCTAAACCTGTTTTTGCGCATAGGGTAGAAGTAACCGCAGAATCAATTCCGCCGGATACTCCAATGACAAAACCTTTCTGTTTTGCATTTACAGCATAATCTTTTAACCACTTTACAATGTGTTCAATTACCTTTTCAGTTTGCATACCGCTCTAATTATTTAGTAAAATCAATTAACTTTGCCTTAAAAATAAGTTGAACACTGTGAATAATAAAATGTATTGTAAAATACTTGCCAAGGTCAAACCTATTTTTATACTATTATCAGTTTTTGTCATTCTTTCTAGTTGTAATGATAGCGATAAGGTGGCCAAAGAGATCGCAGCCGTACCTATGGACCTTAAAATAGCACGTTTTGATCGTGAATTTGCGTCTTCGGGAGAAGAGGGTTTACCAGGTTTGCGTAAAATGTATCCGTATTTATTTCCGGCTCCCGATAGTGTTTGGATCGCCAAAATGAATGATTCCCTTCAAATTGAATTATTTCAAGAAGTGGGTAACGCCTTTCGTAGTTTTGAAGATGAGGAAGAAGGTTTGGTACAATTGTTTAAACATATCAAATATTATTTTCCGGAATATACAGTGCCAAAGGTAATTACGGTTACCAATGATGTAGATTACAACAACAGGATTATTTTGACCGATAGTTTGTTGTTCATAAGCCTTGATAATTATTTAGGACCAGAGCATAAGTATTACGGAGGTTTTCAGCGCTATATAGCGCATACCTTGGATCGCAACTATTTGGTGAGCGATGTGGCAAGTTCCTTTGCAAAACAGGTAGTGCCAAGACCCAGGGAGCGAACATTTCTTGCCCGTATGATCTATTTTGGTAAAGAACTGTATTTAAAGGATGTGCTTATGCCCAATGTAGATAATCGCAAGAAAATAGGCTATTCACAAGAGGATTTGGATTGGGCTTTTGCCAATGAAGAACCTATGTGGAGAAATTTTATAGAGAATGAATACCTGTACAGTACAGATAATAAATTGAACCAACGGTTTTTAGAGCCTGCCCCTTTCTCAAAATTTGGATTGGAACTGGACAATGAATCGCCGGGTAAATTAGGAAGATTTGTAGGATGGCAAATTGTACGTGCCTTTATGGAGAATAATGAAGTTGATGTAAAACAACTGATGACCATGCCTGCAGAAGAGATATTTAAGAAATCGAATTACAAACCAAGAAATTAAATGGCAGATTTACATACTTCAGAAATTACGTTGCGCGTAGGATTGGATGAGAATAGAGTTCCTGAAAAATTAAACTGGTCTGCACAAGACGGTGGTATTGAGAATGAAGAGGCAAAGGCAATGTTGTTATCCGTTTGGGATAGTAAAAACCAAGAATCTTTAAAGATCGATTTATGGACCAAGGATATGCCGGTAGATGAAATGAAAACATTCTTTCATCAAACATTGGTTTCGTTATCGGAAACTTTCTTAAAAGCAACGCAAGACGAGAAAATGACGGCTACCATGAAGGATTTCTGTGATTATTTCGCAGAGAACCTAAATTTAAAAGATCAGGGTTAAGCGGATTTCAATTTCTTTTTTCCTTTTGTTTTTTTGATCCAATAGATAATATAGGCAGTTCCTAAAACGGACGGTGTTATCCACGCCCAAAGGGTATCTTGGTGCATACCGGCTACAATAAATGCTGTTACCGATGCAATAAGTGCACCCAGCATTCTGCTTAAATGGTTTATGAGCCAAAGCTTCCTGTTTTCTAATGTGTTGCTATACAATTTAAAATCTCCATAAGGCATAAACAGTCCAAAGCAACCAAAGAACAAGAACAAGATACTTTGGTTATACCCTTGTTTAAGTCCTATAATTCCAAATGCTATCATCAGCATGGCAGATAGGATCATAATTCCTGAAACTAACTTATCGGTATAATTGGCTTT